>JABDQZ010000099.1 GCA_013041975.1 Gammaproteobacteria bacterium | reverse complement strand
CGTTCCTGAATCTGCTTCTGATGCAACACCGCAATCAAGCCATTAATGGCTGCCGCCAGTTCCACAGACTTGCTGTGTGTTTTGCCGTACTCGGCAAGAAACTCTTTCTGAACGGAATAGTCATTGAAGTCTCCCAAAATAGTTTGCAGTTTTTTCAGGGTCTTGACCAGATCACGAATACGTTTTTTTGGAAACAATTCAGCAAAAAACTCCATCATGTAACGCAGTTTTTTACATTCAATACGCAACTCATGCACCTCTTCATCCGGAGTTTGATCACTGATTTGTTCGCCTAACAGGCCAATCTTCTGGTAACGCTTGAGAATCTTTTTCTGCGCCGCCTGTTTCACCGGCTGTTTGGCAAAGCCATTGCAGAAAAGCGGCTCATCACCCAGTAGCGCCATAACTTCATCAAAAGCTTTATCGTGTGACGCATCATGGAAGCTGCGTTGTACCTGCTTTCTGGCTTTTTCGCGATCTTTGGCAATAAACCCAAACAGTTGATCAAACCCCTTGATGAAATTTTCCGGCAACATCTGCTGGTAGTAATCGCGACTGAGCAGGAAGACATCCATATCCCTCAGGTCATTGGTCTTGCTGGCCAGTTCAGCCAGCAGGGTTTTCAGCTTGAGATGCAGTTCAGGCGGAAAAGCTTTCTTCATCAGGTTGACCAGGGAACGGGTCTTACGCAGGCTGACCCGATAATGGTGGAGAAACTCGGTATCGATATCTTCAATAATGCCCTGTTCATTGGCACGCGCAACACTGAGCATCGCCAGAGACATCTGGCGCACGGATTCTTCTACGGTTTCGTCTGCCGAGATACCAAACTCTTTTTTCTTTGGGGGCACCTGAGGTGCAAAACCGGAATGCCTGACCTTGGCATACAGCGACAGCGAGTCCAACTGTTCAGATAATAACGGCTTGAGTTGCTCAACAATGATTTTCAGTTCTTTATGATATCCGCGCAATGGGGCAAGTTCGACAAACAGACGGCCATTTTTACCTTCCTCATCCACCAGAAAAGTGACATTAACGCGCAGTACGATTTTACCATCATCATTTCTCAACACATGACGACTGCCACTGATTTTAAAAGTGGTGACTGCCAATATGGCGCGCAAGTCAATATATGCTGCCAACTGCTCACGCAAATCGGATGCCGGAAAATCCCACCAGAATTTTGCATTGAGTTTTACCTTATCGACCTGAAATTCGGTATCCTCGCCATACAAACAGAAACGCCCATAGTCTTTTCTGGCCAGTATCAAGCCAGCTTGCCAAAGAGCGAAATCGGGGTCATCCAGCAAGGTAACCGTTTCTTCCTGCGCATCACTGGACTCAATGGAATACTTGCTTGACACGGCTTCTATCAGCTGCTGATGACTGACACCTGAATTCAAACTCCAGCTTTGTGGTTCCACTTGCATGATCATGTATTTTTTTCTACGAAATTAATTTGTTCAAATAAAGTTGCAAGATATTATGCAATATACATTGTATATACACAATATATTATCTGAAAAGTTATTGGGTATATCCTTGTGCTTTACCCTCAGAGTTCTCTTCGGTCGTGAATGAATTGTCAGGAACAATCCATAACAGCTTTAGCCGGCCTGCAAGGCGAAGGCAGGATGTCTTAGTAAAAAATGTCAGGAACATTTTTTACTTACCATTTACCTTGATAGGCTTCTTCTCGGGAATTTCATTATCTGCTGCCCAGGTAATACGAATATTCAGGCGGTTTTTGTCGTCATCCTGCAAACCGGTAATTTTCAATCGCAACAAACCTTCCGGATGCAGGGTGAGAACGCCCTCTTCATCTTCCAACTGCACCTTGCCCTTGCCTATGCCATTGGAGATGGCTTTAAGCAGGGACTTTATACTGTCAGTATCCTGCAAGGATTCATGAGTAAATTTCGAATTCTGTTTCATGCTGCACGCCTTCTTTTATTCATGGATTTTTTCAGTTGCTGTAGCGTCATCTCCGGCTCAAACAGCTTGGCATAGGGGTAATCTGAAGAGATGGCCAGAATATGCCCTTTCGGTTCAATGATGGTAACACCGGCCCCGTTGCCCTTGAGCCCTTCCTGGTGCCTGGTATGCCGGTCAACGCTGGTATCACATTCAAAATTGAGCATGGATTTTCGTAATGCGATGCGCTGACCATTATGCAGATTACGGTGACCGTGTATCACGGCACTGATACCCGCGCGTTTGACCAGTCGGGCGCCATGGCAGGTGAGTGGGTGGTCAACATCACGATACTTGGTGCGCACCATGTTACACAGCGGTCCATAGTAGAAGGAAAAAGGTTTATGTTTAAGTGCCTGAGCAAAAGCCTTGTTCAGCTTTTTCACGCCACCCTGATACAACAACCTGGCCATGGTGTTATCCAGTCCTGCATGCACAAAGAGGAATGACCCTGACCGTTTCGCCAGCTTCATATCGCGGTAAAACCAGTAAAACTCGCCGGATGGTTTCATGAACAGCTTCTTCCAGATGACTACTGCCGCATAAATATCTCGCATATTCATCCCGCGTTTTTGGCAAAGCGATTCAAAATGGTCATGCTTTTTGCGAATGCGAAACAGTTCACGTTTTATCTGCGCCGGACGTATTGTTTCTCTTGCAATATCGGGAAAAGCATCGAACCAACCGACTGAAGGATAAAGGCGTTTGCGACATTCCCTGTTGGTAGGCATTTTTGCCAGAAATTTATCGCTGACATACTGCTCTCGAATTTCTTTTAACAATGGAATAATTTTCTGACCTGTACGAATAAAAAAGTGCTCATTGAAACGATCCTTCTTCATATCGACCGCCATCATACCGAGCAACACCCTCACATCATGATTGCCAGCAAGAATATGTAGCTTGGCATTGAGATCAATCAGGTGCTTGATAGTGCGTAACAATTGCAGTGTGCTGGGGCCTTTATCAAAACAATCACCTCCAATAATGAAACTGGCTTTTTTTCCCTGTTTGGTTAACTCAAAACTTGCCAGCTTGTGACCCGTACGCTTTACACCTCCGGAGGCCACCAGGGAATCTGTAAAGGCTTCAGCATCAGCATGCAAGTCACTGAAAAAATAGATACGTTTTTTCGGCCACTTCCATGCCTTGCTATGGTTCAGTTCTGAAATGCGCACAATGACTTTTTCAATAACAGCACTATCACCTGTGACCGACTTGTCCAGCCCATGAGACCAGTCACGTATACTTTTCGGCAATTTTGCCGTTACATGTCGCTTGCCATGATATTTCGGTGCACAGCTATAGACTTTCAGGCGACTCATCAGTCCAGCTTCTCCTGGCTGTCACGCTGTTTCCATGCACCGGCGATATGCTGGTAGGAGCCATCAGGCTGCTTCTGCATGGCTACAGGTGTAGCGTGATACATGCTCAATTGTTTTATCTCTTCAAATTCAAGTACGCCCAGTTTATGAGCCGCATGACGAAAAGCGGCACCATGCCCGACAAACAGCAACGCAAGTATCATATCGCTGTCATTTTCAATTGCGTCAATTGAATGCTGCACGTGTGCGGCAATACGTTCTCCTGCCATCATCAGTGATTCTGCCCCTTGTAAAGGCAGACAATAATGACTGTTCGACTTCCAGTCAGGCGGCGGCATTTCAAAGCGCGGATCATCATCAAGAATTTTTTCGATCTGACTGACACTGAGATTGGCCGCACTACCCAGACAGCGCTCGGCCAGTGCATCAAAACCCTGAACCTTTTCCACCTGTTCAAATCCTGCAGCAATGATCGAGGCGGTTTGCCAGCCTCTCAACAGGTTTGAGCTGTGTATCAGCGGATGCATCTGCCAGTCATTTTCATGCAACATTTCCCTGAGAAGGGGCACACATTGAGCTGCCTGCCGATGGCCATCTTTGTTCAATGCAAATGGCTGATGAGCACTGGGTGTATCCGGCAACTGGTGATAATCTCCATGGCGAATGAAAATGGCTATCGGCGTCATTGGTGCTTTTCCAGCCATTGCGGCAGTGCCTTAACCAGTCGTTGAACATCAGGGTTTTTAATCAGGGCAGCGGCTTTTTCAACGGATAGCCACTGGCGCATGCGATGACGCTCCTGCCACTGGACTTCAGGAATAACTTTGCTCACCTGCATCGGAAAAACCTTAACCTCGCATTCAGCATCCCACTTGGGATAACGGTAGCGGCCCAGTTCTTTCTTTGAGGCCTTGCCTTCCACACCAGCTTCTTCAAAGGCTTCCTTTTCTGCTGACTCCTGTGCGGTCAGTCCCGGATCATGAATGCCTTTGGGAATCACCCAGTGTTTGTTCTTGCTGGACATGATCACCATGATTTCAAGCTTGCCATTAATGTCACGATAAGGAATGACCGATGACTGCTGATAATAATAGGCAGGGCGTGATCTTGTTTCCGCATCATGCAACTCGGGAAACGGGAACAGTCTTGGCAGTGATTGCGGATAGATTATCTGTTCCAGTTCAGCCGTGGCCTTTTCCAGCTTTCTCCAGCTGACATCCAGCTTCAGACAGGCCAGTGATGCAGGAGACAATACTCCGCCCTTGTCACGACGTGGCACCTTGTTCCAGCAAAGATAGTCCAGCAGCATTTCAAGAGAAGGATTATGTCCTACCAGCAGCACCCTTTTGTATTTTCCGTCCAACTCACGCAACACTTCGAGAAGCTCATTTACCCCGGACTGGTAAATCCGCTCATCGGTTTTTACCTTGTCGCCCGACAATCCTGCGGTCTTGCAGGTTTTTTCTGCTGTTCTTCTGGCCCGGGTTGCCGGTGAAGCTATCACCAGGTCAGGCAGTTTGTTATGCCGCGCCAGCCAGATACCGATGCGCTGCGCATTGCGCTTGCCCTTGTCACGCAATTCCCTGTCGATGTCGGCAGCGACATCATTCCGTTTTGCATGACCATGACGATAGACCAGCAGTTCTGTCATCAGGCTGTCTCACCATGCTTGAGCCATTGCAGGCAAAAATCACTGGCGTATGCAAAATCCACTTTTCCATTTGCCTCAAACACGTTGAGATCTTGCAGGTAATCGATGTAATCCGCATCGGGTAATTCCATGTCGTCCTGAAAGAAGCGTCCGTCGGAAAACTGGTAGAAAGGTCCGGGAGACTTCATTAC
>JABDQZ010000096.1 GCA_013041975.1 Gammaproteobacteria bacterium | reverse complement strand
ACAGTCTCATAATAACGAAGTCGTTAATTCACTCGTTGCTGCTGGTATTCGCTGGCCAGCTATAGAGATTGATGACAATGAAAGCCCCGTGTCGGGAAAGACCTTTGTGTTGACCGGTTCATTAAGTCGTCCTCGCTCCGATTACAAGGAACTGTTACTGCAGTCTGGAGCCAAGGTTGCTGGCAGTGTATCGAAAAACACCGATTATCTTGTGGCTGGTGAAAAAGCCGGCTCCAAACTTGCCAAGGCAGAGTCTCTGGGTGTGGAAGTGCTTGATGAAAACACGCTGCTCAAATTCCTTGCAGAGTAGCTTTCTGTATAAGGCTTTAAATGACTAACATAAAAGTTCGTCAATTTTTTTACACCCAAACCATGCCCATTTGTTACTTTTTGACTGGTTTTACTAAACTGTTGAAAATCTATAAAGATTTCTATAACAGACTATTTTATGCTTAACTCCCTAACTAAACGGCTATTTCGTAAACAGTTATTGGGAAGCACCAGTGAGTATAGACTGTATTTTGATCAATCTGTAACTTTCAACGGATATCGACTGTATTATCAGCAATGAACTTTTGTATCCCGGACTCCAGAGCAAATAATTCCAGTTCATGGTTTCTAATGCTGATGACCATGCTGCTTGTTTCTGCTGTACTCGCTGAAGGGCTCGGTTTAAATGACAAAATCATCAATTGGGTCGGTAAAAAATACGGTGTGGAAGCTAAGCAGAGAGCTGAAAACTGGCGAAGCCTGCTTGAAACAGAACTAATTCTTGAAAAAGACAAGCTCACACGTGTTAACAATTTTTTCAACGAAATCCCCTATAGAGATGACTTTGAAAATTGGGACAATAAGGATTACTGGGCAACTCCCATTGAAATGATTGGTGTTAATGCCGCTGATTGTGAAGATTATGCAATTGCAAAGTATTTCTCGTTAAGGGATATGGGTGTGTCGTCAGAAAAATTACGTATAACCTATGTTAAAGCCATCGAAATCAATCAAGCTCACATGGTACTGGCTTATTACCAGAAGCCTGATGCAATCCCTCTGATTCTGGATAATCTCAAACCTGATATCCGTTCAGCCGATAAGCGTAACGACCTGGTTCCTGTCTACAGTTTTAATGCCGAGGGATTGTGGCTGGCGGTTAACCGCGGAAGCGGTAAAAGACTGGGCAATGCCTCCAAAGTCAAGCTCTGGAGCGACTTACGCGAAAAAATGAAGAAGGAGCTTAGTCAATGAAACTTTCTAGACAACTGGTGTTACTCATGCTGGGAGTGATTACACTGCTGCTCGTCGTCAGTCTGGTCATCAGTTTCAATAACACTAAACAATTTGTTGAAAACCAGATGGTTTCCCATGCACAGGATGCCGCAACTTCACTGGGAATGTCAGCCTCAACGGCCATGAAAGACAATGATGAAATCATTACAACAACGCTGGTTAATGCCATGTTCCATGCCGGCGATTACCAACTGGTTCAGGTCTTTGATGTTCATAATCAATTACTGGTTGAGCGTTCTCTTGATGTTCAGGTGGAAGGTATTCCCCGCTGGTTCATCAGCGTGGTTGAGCTGGAACTGCCAATAGGTGAATCAGTTGTCATGGACGGCTGGGCGCAGGCTGGAAAAATACAGGTCATCAGTCACCCCGGTTACGCCTATCGCAAATTGTGGAATGCCCTGATTGATACATTCAAGGGTTTCATTATCAGCGCCTTGCTGATCTTACTGATCAGTTTGTATCTGCTCAAACGTGTACTCTATCCGCTTGCACAAATTGAATCGCAGGCAATAGCCATCTCAAACCGAAAATTCGATCCCATTGATCCTGTGCCTGAAACGATTGACCTTAAACGCATTGTTGAAGCAATGAACCATCTTGCTCAAAAGGTTGGTCAAATGCTCAAGGACGCGGACGAACGCGCCCAGCAGTTTCGAGACAGAATTCACCGTGATGAAGTAACAGGCCTTTCTAACAGGCAGCATTTCAATGAAGTGCTTGAACACAGGATGATGTCTTCTGACTCCACACAGCACGGAATACTGGCATTAATTCAGTTATATGAATTCAAACAATTCAATGATAAACATGGTTATGTTGCGGGTGACGAATTGTTGAAAAAAACGGCTCAGGCTCTGGCTTCAGCTCTTGATGGAATGGAGAGTATACATATTGCCCACTTGTCTGGCGCGAGTTTTTCAGTGTTTGCAGAAGATATGAGTTTTGTTGATGCGGGCTCTCTGGCGAAGACCTTGACATCTGCATTGGCAACCTTGTCTAGCCAGATGCAGGGTTTTATGGATGTGGGACATATTGGTGTTGCCTGTTTTGATGGAAACCAGACCGTTACTGAACTGTTATCCATGGCAGACGTTGCCCTGCGTGACGCACAGAGTGAGTCCGCCAACAGCTGGTGCATTTATCAACAAACTACTGATGACACGGTCACTGTTAGAACTGCTTCTCAATGGCGTGACACTATTGAAAGCGCTTTGAATAAAGACTGGCTGGTACTGCAAAAACAGGCTGTTTTTCGAATGGACGGAAAAACTATTCTGCATGAAGAAGTCTATTTGAGACTCCTTGAAGATGGAGATAAGTCGCGTTTGATGGATGCTGGCAAGTTTATGCCCATGGTGCAGAGTCTTGGCCTGGCGGCTATGGTTGATCGCAAGGTCATTGAAAAAGCGTTATTGATGTTATCCGAAAAACATGAAGGTATACTGGCAGTCAATGTGTCACCGGTTTCACTGGATGATGCCGATTTTGTTAACTGGCTTGAAAAAACTTTGCTGGATATGAAGGATATAGCCGTCAAGCTAATCCTTGAGTTTTCCGAATACGGGATTGTAAAAAAACTCGACAGGCTCAAGACTTTACAACAGCGTTTGGGTGCAACAGGTGTGCAATTTTCACTTGATCATTTTGGTCGGGGGTTTACTTCATTTGCCTATCTGCAATCACTTGATCTGCAATACATCAAAATTGACGGCAGTTATGTATTCGATTTAAAGGAAGATTCTGAAAACAGTTTTTATATCCGCGGACTAACAGAGATTGCCCATGGTCTGGATATCGTTGTCATCGCCGAGTCAGTTGAATCCCAAAGTGTCTGGGAGGTGTTACCGAAATTGAAGGTTGATGCAGGTCAGGGATACTATTTGGCTAAACCTGCCTAGACGATGGCCAGAAAGGCTACTAGATTATTAATATTCCGAAATTATCATTGATTGGGAAAGCATATCTTGAAACTGCTTATTGCTGACGACAGTATGACACAGCGCGTAATGCTGCAGTCGATTACAAGCAAATGGGGATTAAGTCCTGTGCTGGCTGAAAACGGGGAGCAGGCTTTGGAGATTCTTGCCAAAGATAACTCTCCACGTTTGCTGTTACTGGACTGGGAAATGCCAGGAGTTGATGGCCTGGAGGTCTGTAATCAGGTTCGCCAACGAGAGGATAGTGAGACTTTCTTCATCCTGTTGCTGACAGGACGTACCGAAACTCAAGATATCGAACAGGGACTGGAGGCCGGGGCGAATGACTATGTTGCCAAGCCATTTAATAATGCCGAGCTAAAAGCACGCCTTGAAAATGGTCGTAAACTGGTGAGTCTTCAAAAGGAGTTGTTGCGCGCCAATAGCCTGTTGGAAAAATATCGTAAAAAGGACAATTGATTGATTTCCTGATATTGGCATATTTACTGCTTTGGTTACTGTGATTCAGAAACTAAGCTTCGAGCCAGGGGAAATATCAATGTTTTCGCTTCAAGATACGCCTGTCCAGATAGATGGAATTTCTTTTGCCGAAATAGGACCGGGCGGTGCCTTTTCCCATTTAAATGGCGAACCTGCTGATTTTTCTAAGGTTATGGCCGAATTACAGCAGTTGGAAGGTAACATGTCACCACAACAGCTGGCTGAAAACCCTGCCATGCTTGAAGATTTAGGACTTTCCAGCGACCACCTCAAAATGCTTCAGCGTTTACTCGCAGACGGCAAAAGCTTGCCCGAAGCGGCACAAGCTGTCCTGTTTGACCTCAAGCAGCAGTTGGCAGAACTTCTGAATATCGAAGCCTCGACAGAACAAATCGAAAAAATAGACGGTTTGCAGCAGGAGATTGCTGCATTACTGGAATTTCTCCCTGAAGACTTGCGTGCAGCAGTAGAAACTGAATTGCAGGCTTTGCGCCAAATGATAGAGCCCTTAAGGCAGGAACTGGACACACTAGCGAAGTCAGAAATTTCAGAAGACAACAATAATGTCAGACAGGACGCTTTGAGAACTGGAAATTCAGACGAACATACTGAGAATGTCGAACAATCAGCTATCGATACCGAACAGGAAGCATCGGAAAATGCATTACTGGCAGCTGCCATGGTTAATCATGGACAACAAAACACCCAGGGTGCAGACAGAAAGCCTTCTCCTGGTGGAAATGCCCAGATAACGCCAGCTATACAGAATAATGCTGCCGCTAAGTCGAATAATGCTAATGGCGCTGCATTGCTTGCCAACGAAAACGGTCATGTTGATGCCGATGCCGAATATGAACTGCACTCGGAAGGCAAGACGCTTGCAGAAAACAAGGTAATGCCTAATCTCACCAGTCAGCAGGCAACCAGTCGTGTTACCCAGTTGCAGATGAATGATCAAGCCATGAGTTCACAGGCAATGTCGAAGTTCTCCGGGCAGGGTGCTGGCAGCAATCTTCAATCCGGAGGCAATAATGCTTCCTATACGCAATTAATGACACACACAACCCCCAGTCCTGTAACCCAGAACATTCATAAACCCGAATGGGGTAATGCTATTGGTCAGCGCATTACCTGGATGATTGGTAACAGGCTTCAGGGTGCCCAGTTGCGAATCAGTCCTGCTCACTTAGGGCCGGTTGATATTAAACTGAGTATAGAAAGTGGTGTGGCCCAGGTCAGTTTTGTCAGTAATCACCAGGTTGTGCGAGAAGCACTTGAACAGGCCGTACCAAGATTACGCGATATGCTGGAAAATCAGAACCTCGAACTCGGTGATGTTGATATCAGTGACCGAGGTCTGGCAGACAGCCACAGTATGCAGGATGAATTTGCCCATTCAGACGGAAATGGTGCTGAATCAGGCGATGAATCTGAGCTGGCTGCAGATGCCGAAGATCAGGCAGTGGCCCATGTACTGCAGTCTGATACCTTACTGGATGCCTATGCCTGATACGCAATCTGTGCAGCCTGCCTTATAATTTTTATTTCATCAGGCTACAATCCCTGTTATCAATTATTGTCTCGGGGATGCAGAGTGAAACTGATCAAGCTGGCCTTTTTTCTTTTTTTTCTACTGGTTGGAGCCTCGTTTGCGGTTTTGAACTCGGCACCGGTGATGCTGGACTATTATTTTTCCACGCTTGAATTACCGCTTTCTATTGTTTTGATTGCTTTCATGGCTTTAGGGGTGTTTCTTGGGGTCTTTGCCTGTAGTGGATTTTTATTGAAACTCCGGCATGAAAACAGCACTTTGAAACGCAAGGCCAGCCTGGTGCATGAAGAAGTCAAAAATCTGCGTACCATACCTATCCGGGATCAGTAGAGCCGCACTTGATGATGCCTGAAATTCTTTTTCTGCTGTTGCCTGTTGCTGCCCTGTCTGGCTGGCTGATGGCGCGAGCCAGTTATAAAAAAAAAGCAGATAAGAAAACTGCCTGTGCCTATGAGCCAGCCTATTACAAGGGGCTCAATTTTCTGTTAAATGAACAGCCTGACAAGGCAATTGACGTTTTCATCGACTTGTTGGAAGTGGATAGTGAAACCGTCGAAACCCATCTGGCACTTGGCAGTCTGTTTCGTAAAAGGGGAGAAGTAGACCGCGCGATCCGTATTCATCAGAACCTGATAGCTCGTCCTTCACTGGGCCAGGAACAACGTGCCAATGCGCTGCTGGAACTGGGGCAGGATTATATGAATGCTGGCCTGTTTGACCGTGCGGAAAACCTCTTTACCGAGTTATATGAGACAGGTAAATTACAGAAAAAAGCCCTGGAAAATCTCAAAGAAATCTACCAGCAGGAAAAGGTATGGGATAAATGCCTGACTGTGGTCAAGCAACTGGAGAGCTACACCGGAAAGTCTTACAGTGACGAAACAGCACACTACAATTGTGAGCTGGCGGAGTTAAGTTTTAAGACCGGTGAAATCTCACATGCAGCGGAGTTTATCAAAAAAGCCAAGCAATCCAGTCCTGATTCAGTTCGTGCGCTGTTGATGGAAGCCCGGCTTGAAGAAAGCCAGCAGCATATCAAAAAGGCTCTCAAGCTCTACCAGCAGATCATTGAGACTGATCATATGTTCGTGTCTGAGATATTGCCGGGATTGATAAATTGTTATCGACAAAAGGGCAGTCTGGAGGAGTTGCAGAACTATCTCGGTTCACTGTTTCAGCGCACTCATGATACGGCCGTACTCGAACAGCTGGTTGCAGCTGTCACCCAGGGGCAGGGTATTAAGGCCGCCATGGATTACCTGGTCACTCAGCTCGCAGAGTATCCCAGTCTTAAAGGTTTACAATTGTTGCATCAACTCAAATCGGATAATCCGTCTTTACAGGCTGTGGATGTCGCTTCCGTGCTCGGGAATATCATTGAAGTGGAATTATCACAGCGCCCGGCTTATGCCTGTCGTCGTTGTGGCTACGAAGCCAAAACGCTGCACTGGCAATGTCCTGGCTGCCGAAGCTGGGGTACTATTAAACCGGCCCTTGATCACGAATCCTGAAAATTTTATAGATAAGTGAAATTGCTCATGAATGACTCCAAAATTATTGTTGCCCTTGATTTTCCGGATGCTGTATCAGCTTTGACGCTGGTTGATCAACTCGAACCAGAGCTTTGTAAGCTGAAAGTTGGCAAGGAGCTTTTCACAGCGGAAGGCCAGGCCCTTGTGCGTGAACTGGTCAAACGTGGCTTCAAGGTATTTCTGGATCTGAAATTTCACGATATTCCCAATACTGTTGCTTCGGCCTGCAGTGTGGCGGCTGACCTGGGTGTGTGGATGATGAATGTTCATGCTTCGGGTGGACGCAAAATGATGGAAACAGCTGCAAATCGTCTGGCACAACTGGAATCCAGGCCATTGCTCACAGGCGTTACCATTTTGACCAGCCTGTCTGAAGAAGAAATCCATGAGATTGGTTATGCCGGAACAACGGAAGAAAATGTCCTGCGTCTGGCAAAGCTGGCAGAATCATCCGGGCTTGACGGTATTGTTTGTTCGCCACTGGAAGCTGCTCCAGTCAGAAAAATCGTCGATGACAGCTTTCAACTGGTTACTCCGGGGGTTCGCCCGTCTTTTGCATCAACAGATGACCAGAAGCGTATCATGACACCTGCTGATGCACTGAATGCCGGAGCCAGTTATCTTGTCATTGGGCGACCGGTAACCGCGGCTGAGGATCCGATGAAAAACCTTCAACTTATCTTCGAAGAAGTCTCTGCGTAAAAGGGCTTTTGTAGCCACATAAAAATAACCTTGGCATCAATGAGGTTCAGCTATGGTACATTGCGTGGCTGAAAATAAGCTGCGCTTATCATGCTTTATTTAAAATAACTAATAAATAATTTAATTATCAGTATTTTAAGTTAATAAGTTAATGTTAATTATCATTCTGGAAGGGCCAGTCTGATACTCGAAGGAGACTCAAAGATATGATCAAACCAATAGGTACTGACGAACTACAGCCGTTGTTTGTTTACGACACGGATGCCCACGAAGCACTTTCCCATGAAGCAGAGTCTCTGCCTTCAGTCATCATCAGCTCGCAGGCTGCGGGTAATGCCGTACAGATGGGTGCTGGCTACTTCAGTCCGCTGAAAGGTTTCATGAATGTTGCTGATGCCATGGGCGCAGCAGAAAAAATGACCTTGACTGACGGTTCTTTCTTCCCGGTTCCTGTCATGTGCCTGCTGGAAAATACTGATGCCATAGGTGATGCCAAACGTATCGCACTGCGTGACCCGAACGTCGAAGGCAATCCTGTACTGGCCGTTATGGACGTTGAAACGATTGAAGAAGTCACTGATGAGCAGATGGCCACCATGACTGACAAGGTTTACCGTACCGATGACGCTGAACATCCAGGTGTTGCTGCTTTTAATAACCAGGGCCGCATGGCAGTTTCCGGTCCTATCCAGGTGTTGAACTTTTCATACTTCCAGAGTGAGTTCCCTGATACTTTCCGTACGGCTGTTGAAATCCGTAATGAAATTCAGGAGCGTGGCTGGAAAAAAGTTGTAGCTTTCCAGACCCGTAACCCAATGCACCTGGCTCACGAAGAACTTTGCCACATGGCCATGGATCGTCTGGGATGTGATGGCCTGGTTATCCACATGCTGCTGGGTAAACTCAAGAAAGGTGATATTCCTGCTCCAGTTCGTGATGCGGCTATCCGTAAAATGGTTGAACTGTACTTCCCACCTAACAGCGCTATGGTTACCGGATACGGTTTCGACATGCTGTATGCGGGTCCACGTGAAGCTGTACTGCATGCTTACTTCCGTCAGAACATGGGGGCTACGCATTTCATCGTTGGTCGTGACCATGCTGGTGTTGGAGACTACTACGGTGCTTTCGATGCGCAGTCAGTCTTTGACGAAGTGCCTGCCGGTGCCATGGAAATTGAAATCTTCAAAGCTGACCATACTGCATGGTCCAAAAAGCTGAATAAAGTGGTTATGATGCGTGAAGCACCAGATCATGTGAAAGAAGATTTCATTCTGCTGTCTGGTACAAAAGTACGCGAAATGCTGGGCAATGGCATGGCGCCACCCAAAGAGTTCTCACGTCCTGAAGTGGCGCAGATTCTGATCGACTACTACAGCAAACTTTAATTCGAAAGAATTGGAATGAGCTTAAAAACCGCCTTCGGGCGGTTTTTTTTCGACTAACTTTTAACACTATCGTCATGCCATGGAGGGCAACAGCTATGAACTCATCAGACATAGAAAAAATCAAATCAACGGCGCTACAACTGTTACAGGAAAAGTTCGGTTTTCAGAACTTCAGGTTAAACCAGCAGGACGTTATCTTCTCTCTGCTTGAAGGACAGGATGTTCTCACCCTGATGCCTACTGGCGGAGGCAAGTCCCTGTGTTACCAGATACCTGCGCTGATCAGAGCTGGAACGGCAATTGTCGTTTCGCCGCTGATTGCCTTGATGCAGGATCAGGTCAATGCCTTGCATCTACTGAATATTAATGCGGCTTTTCTTAATTCCACTCAGGAGCTGTCTGTGTCAAGGGAAGTGGAACGACAGTTATTGAATGGTCAGCTGGACCTGCTTTATGTTGCACCTGAGCGTTTGGTAACTGAGCGCTTTCTGTCATTACTTGATCAAGCTTCACTGGCCCTGTTTGCCATTGATGAAGCACATTGTGTATCTCAGTGGGGCCACGATTTTCGCCCTGAATATCAGCAACTGAAAACATTGGCTGAGCGTTATCCATCAGTTCCCCGTATTGCGTTGACAGCAACGGCCGACAGTCGCACCCGCAAAGAAATTATTCAACAGCTCGACCTTCATCAGGCAAATGTCTTTATAAACAGTTTTGACAGGCCGAATATCTATTACGAAATGGCAGAACACATTAATGCCCGTCATAAGCTATGGCAGTTTATCGAACAGCGTCATCCTGAAAATGCCGGAATCGTTTATTGTCTGTCACGAAAAAAAGTGGAAAGTACTGCCGTGTGGCTGGCGAATAAGGGCAGGACAGCATTGCCATATCATGCCGGGCTACCCAGTGAAGTTCGTGAGCAGCATCAACAGCGTTTTCTGCATGAAGAAGGCGTCATCATCGTGGCAACCATTGCTTTCGGTATGGGTATCGACAAGCCGGATGTGCGTTTTGTGGCACATTTAAATTTACCAAAAAGTATCGAGGCCTATTATCAGGAAACTGGTCGTGCAGGACGTGACGGACTACCTGCTGACGCCTGGATGTCATATGGTTTACAGGATGTCATCATGTTGAGACAGATGATGATGCAGTCGGATGCCAGTGAAATGCACAAGCGTGTTGTGCAGCAAAAACTTGAAGCCATGCTGGGGCTGACGGAAATCATGAGCTGTCGACGTCAGAGCTTGCTTGAATACTTTGATGAAGCACGCAATGAACCTTGTGGTCACTGTGATAACTGTATCACAACTCCCGAGTCCTGGAATGCAACCAGGGATGCACAAAAAGCGCTCTCCTGCGTCTATCGTACAGGCCAGAGGTTTGGTGTAAATTATGTCATTGATGTATTAATCGGTAAGAAAAATGATCGTATTTGTCAATTTGGTCATGACCAGTTATCAACGTATGGCATTGGCAGCGAAATCAGCCAGACCGAGTGGCGCGTCATTATCCGGCAATTGATTGCCCTGGGTTATCTCACTGTTGATGCCGATGCATATGGTGCACTGAAGTTAACTGACAATGCCCGGCCACTGTTAAAAGGTGAAATGGAACTCTCCTTGAGAAAAATAGCCAGAAACCAGAAGCCGGCCATTGCTCCGAAAAAACGGGTTCCACAGGAAATTTCTACAGAGGATCTGCCCTTATGGGAAGCTTTACGCAAGCTTCGCATATCACTTGCAAAACAGCAGGGCGTGCCGCCTTATGTCATTTTTCATGACGCCACATTGAAACAGATGGTTATAGAGAGACCGGCTAACCTGAATGAAATGGCTGAGCTTCATGGGATTGGTGACAGCAAACTCAAGTTATACGGGCAAAGTTTTCTGCAAGAGATACAGAATCTAGATGGGGAAATCAGCGGCATATCGTGAAATCCATTCCTTTGCTGCCTGCTCGGAACTGATTCGACGTCCTTCCTTTCTCAATATTTCATTGCGGTATTGTTCGATATGACAAACTTGCTCAACCATGCGCAATGAATACTCGATATCGGCATCGTCAAATTGCAAACCGATGAGAAAGCCTTTTCGTTGTCGTCGGCACCAGACAACTCTTCCCTCAGCAGTAAAAGGAGGAGGGCGGACTTCAATCTTGATGTCAATCAAACGACCAGGCTCAAGCTGTTCCTCTGAATGAAAGGCAAGGCCTCCGGAACTGATATTTTCCATGTTCTCACGCATGGCAGTATGTATTCCGGTATCATGAAGTTGATACTGAATTGGCATTTCAGAAGGGTGTCGAATATATTGCCTCATAGTTTCCAGTCTAGACCAGATATATGCTAAGAGTATGATTTTCTTATGAATAAAAAGTATGAAATTCTTGAATGCAGCACCTTGCTAAATGACTTTCTAACGGTGAAGGCCTATCGGCTAAAGCATGATCTTTTCTCTGGTGGACAAAGTCATGAATTGAGGCGCCTGAGACTGGAAAAGGAAAAGGCGGTTTCTGTATTGTTATTTGATCCTGACAATAACGCCGTGGTCATGGTTGAACAGTTCAGAATCGGCGCCAGGGAAATGCCTGAAAGTTGGTTATTGGAAAACCCGGCCGGTTATGTTGAGCAGGGTGAGTCTTCGGAAGATGTTGCTGTACGCGAGGTCAGGGAAGAAACAGGGTGTGAACTGAGTGCGTTGACCCACATCTGTGAATTTCTGGTCAGTCCGGGCATCTCCAATGAGCGCATTGATCTGTATTGTGGACGGGTTGATTCGAGCAATGCAGCCGGTATTCATGGTCTTGATCATGAAGGCGAGGATATCAGGGTTGAGGTATTGACACTGAAGCAGGCCAAAAGTGAGCTTTACTCGGGACGGATTAACTCAACCAGCACCATCATTTCGATGCAGTGGCTATTATTGCAACTTGCTTCAGGCCGACAGTTATTCAGCCAGGTTTAATGCCTATAATTGAACAATATCGGTGACATAGACCAGTTCACAGGCTTTATCACCCGCATCATGACGGCTTAGCGAACTGACCCAGTGCCATCCATCCTTAGCATCCACCCGCACCAGTTGTCCCTTGATCATGACGTTATCGCCTTCATCAACATCAGCGAGCTTGTCTTTTATATCGTCATTCGCTGGAATCATGTGCATGTTGGCGCTGTTTGATTCGATTTCATGCCTTGGGATCGGGTACTGCGGTGTTTGCCAATAATACCAGCGATTGGATTGGCTGATGGAAATTGTCTCAAGTACACCCAGTTCTGACATTCGCCCCCAGCCAAGCGCAAAGTCCACGGGTGAAAGGTCAGACTCGCGTCCCATCCAGTAGGTTTTACGTGACAAGACACGGGCACTGATTTCAAAGTCAGCCAGTGGGCTGATGATATATTCATCGAAGAAAAAAGGCGTTTTCTCACTTGCTTTAGATTGACGCGGTTGTTGCCTCACAGAGATAGCAGCTGATGATATGGAATTGCCATAAGCCGATGATTCATAGTCAGGTGAAGGGCTATAGGTAAAGGCGAACAGGATAAAGGCTATTCCGGTTACAATGATAATGACGATTGCGTTATTCATAGCCTGTTGCGTTTTTTCTAAATCGATAGCTGTCTTAGCGAGATATCATAGTCACTCTGATCCCATACTGCATTGAATAAGCGTTGATATTCATTATTTAGGCGCCGGTTGTTGTCGTCAACGGTCGCTGAAGTGCGCCCAGGCGTACGTTTTAGAAAGATTCCCTGGTCATCAACCAGCATGAATGTTTCAGGATGCGTTCGGTAGTCTTCATGACAAAGCTTGAGTTCAATGCGACTGGCAAGACGATGCATCAGGTCAAGAAAACGATGATCCATTTTTTTCAGGTTTTCATTTTGCTGTACCAGTATTTTTATATGGCATTGCGGATGCCTTAAAACCATAGCCTTGCAGTTGACAATAAATTCTGGCTGATCGTAAAAAGCCGGTTCGAGTTCATGTGAAAAGATGTAAATCCATTTTCGGGCTTTGGCCGATAAATTGATAATAGCTTCGGCTTGCTCATTGCTGCTGATTGTCTGGCTCATGGTGTTAGCGTCATTTTAATATGTGGTATACCGGCATCCATAAATTCTTCACCATAGGTAGTAAAGCCGTTTTTTTTATAAAATCCAACAGCGTTTAGCTGCGCGTTAAGAAAGATTTCATCGATATTCTGCTTACGGGCTTTATCGATGATGGCGGATAATAACTGGCTGCCGACTTTTCGATTTCGGTATTCTTTAAATACCGCCATGCGACCAATATGACCGTTTTCAAGCAGGCGGCCCGTTGCGACAGGCTGATGGTTATTGTTATTTACTACCAGAAAATGCCAGGCATGTGTATCTTCATCATCGATTTCCATTTCTTTTGGTACTTTCTGCTCTTCAACAAAGACTTTGAAACGGATTGAAGAAAGTACTGGCTGGCTTGATGCCCAGTCGGTAGTTATTATTTGCAGATCATCTTCATTCATCGTCGACAAGATAGCCCTGATTGATCAGGTTACAAAGCAGTTCAATAGCTGCGGGTATTTCTATCCATGGATCAAAGGTGCCAGCATGGTAATGTTTGTTTTCACATAGCAACTGCACAAATGGCAATAGCTCAGCGCACAGTTCAACACTTTCTCCGTTAAAAAATATCAATAGCTGGTTGCTATCGTCTGTAAGGCTGTAATACATTCTGAGGCCGGGATGAGAATGGTAATCTGTAGCAGCTAGTTTCGTGATGAGTTCTGTTTCAGAGATTTTATGCCCAGGTGCATGCATGGTATCG
>JABDQZ010000092.1 GCA_013041975.1 Gammaproteobacteria bacterium | reverse complement strand
CGATACGGCAAACTCCAGTCCCGTACAGTGTGATAATAAAATGATGACGTTATGTCCCTGTTGCTGAATTTCACTGATTTTCTCAAAGCCTTCGAGCCGCAATAAGCTTTGCAGTTTTTTTTCTGATGCCCACCAGGTTAAACCGTAATGCATCATACTTTGCATCAGATACTCAAAATGCCTTGCAACCATTATTTCCAGTTCCGCATCACTCTTTTCCGGAAAACACAGGGACAGGTTGGTTTTTACCACCGCATAGCGTTTTCGGTTTTTCATCATGAGAAACCGCCCCAATAATGTGCCGAATTTATCCAATAAAGGCATGGGCAATTGGGTAATCAGGTAAAAAAAGCCAATTCCCAGCCACGTCAACCAATAACGTGGATGAAGCAGGGTTTTGGAAAAATCACCATTCATAGGAAATATATATACCCGAACAAACGTACGAAAAAGAAATCACAAAGCTCGCTATAATAGACTCTTAAACGCTAATTCACTACAAGAGACCTATGCCACACAACATTTATCCATGGAAACTGGTCAATTCACTCCGAGCCAGACCGACACTCGGCCAGTTGGTGGACTTATGTGAAGAAAACTACACATTACTGCATAAAATCGCACCTGAGCTGAAAAATCTGCACGGTAAACATATTTCCAGTTGCCTGCCGCACGTTGACCTGCATCTGGAAATTCTCGAACAGTCCCCCTACACCTCACTGATACATTTAACCTATTTTTTCGAGCAGCAAAACACGGCTAACCCGGACGCCATCCTCAGGGTATACCATGACTCCAGTCAGCTGGAAGTTATTGATTTAAAAGAAAAGTCACTACCGCTATTGAACAGCTACCAACACCCCGGCCTACTTCTCAAATGGAAGGCCAATATCTTTGTTTCCAAGTGGCTCAGCTACTGTCGCTTCCAGGGACACTGTTTCTCACCGGAAACCGCTGAAGCAGCGATTGCCTGATTTTATTCCTCACATTTATGTTGGCTACCCTTCGCAGGCCCCGGATTCGTAAGCCATTGCCCGGAACAATCCATTGCCATAATAGCTGACCTGTAGTTACAGGCTGGAGGCTTGAGTAAAAGCGTTCCCGGCGATTATTTTATTTGCCTTTTTGGAGAAATTGGTGCTAACCTTATTTCCTAGTATTTTACTTGGTTATTTAACCGACTAAATAAGTTGGTATTTATTCCTAGTAAATTACTAGGTTTTTGTTAAACTTAATAGTATTACAAACTTTGAGGTTTAAACCATGAGACTTTCGACCAAAGGGCGTTATGCCGTAACTGCAATGCTTGACCTGGCACTGAACGGAGCTGACAACCCGGTCACACTGGCAGATATTTCCAACAACCAGGGCATTTCCCTCTCCTACCTGGAACAATTATTCGCCGCATTACGCTCCAAGGGATTGGTCAAAGGTGTTCGTGGCCCCGGTGGCGGCTATTTTCTGGGTAAACCTGCTGCAGAAATTTCCATCGCCAATATCATCTGCGCCGTTGATGAATGGGTTGAATTCACCCGTTGTCGTGGCAAACAGGATTGTCACTCAGGCCAGCGCTGCCTGACTCATAGTCTCTGGGATGATTTGAGTAAACAGATTTTTGATTTTCTCACTGAAATCAACTTGCAGGAACTTGTCGACAAACGTGATGACCATAAACGCTGCAAGCCAACCAAAACCACATTGGATCACCAGGCGGCCTAAAGCCCTGTTGGGTCTAAACCGGGTTGACCGGAGGCAGGGCAATTTCAAAACGGGTACCATCAGTTGCATCTGATGATACCCGTATTTCACCTCCGTGAGCTTCAATAATCCTTTTCGCTATATTCAGCCCCAGACCGGTTCCATGTGCACGGGTCGTGTAAAAGGGTTCAAATACCTTTTCCAGAACATCTGACTTTATTTGCTCCCCACGATTTGATATTTCAAAGTTAATCCAGCCAGATTGAGGGTCTTTGGTCAGCATGGCCACTATGACTCCCCCGTTTTCTGATGCCTGAACTGCATTCTGCATCAAGTTAAGAATGACTTGCTGGATGCGATCACGATCAACAACAACTTCCGACTGAGATGCTGTTGATAATAATTCGAAATGCAGATCTTTGGCATTTATTGCCTGCTGCTGCAATTCGACACTGTGCTGAACAATTTCCTGTAAATCACAAACCCGTGTTTTGATCTGTACAGGCTTGGCATAAAGCAGAATATCTTCCATCAGGCGTTTGAGTCTTTCTGCCTCGGCACTGGCCAGCTGAGCCCGTTTTTTTAGTGTCTCCGGCAGATCATTTTCCCTGAAATAATCCAGTGCCATATTGATGGTGGCCAGGGGACTGCGAATCTCGTGGGCAATGCCAGTTGCAAACCGTCCAATAGCGGCAAAATGCTGGTAATCGGATAATTTAACGGTCTGTTTAAAACTCAACGTAATCAACAGCGACAGATTTCTCAGCAACGATAAATGTTCCTGTGTGTAGTTTCTGGACTGTCCCGAGGCAAAAACCAGTACACCCTGCAATCCTCCGGTCTCAACCAGGGGCAAAAAGATGGCTTCTTGACAGTTTTTACTGATTAAAATGTGCAAAAATTTGTATCGGTCACTTTGTTGCGCGCGTGCCCCAATATCCTCAATATGCAAGGGCTGGCCGGATACGAGTGATTGTTCAAGCAATGTCCCTTCCAGTTCGAAGCGAATAGACCCGAAAGACTCCGCACCAAATTCAGAATAACCTTTTTCCAGTTGTATCCTGTTATCGCCAATAACAAACAGCACACCAACCCAGTCCAGTGGCAACAACTTTGAAAACTCTTCGGAGATAAACTGCAACACATCATCAAGGTTGCTGCCTTCATACAAACGGGTCATTAACTGAAACAATGAATGCAGGTGACCACTGAGTAAATTGAACTGCTGGTTCATCTGACTGATTTCATCATTACCTGCAGTATCCAGTTGCTGATCAAAGTTGCCCAGCGCAACTTTTTTCATACCCTGACTGGTTTTATCCAGTGGCAATATCACACGCTGATAAAACCAGAAAATAATCACTACCACTGTCACCAACGAGAAAACCAGGGCATTGCGATTAAAGGCTTCCAGTTCCTTTTTACGGTCATAGGCATACATTTCAAGATGACCGATCAGGTCATCAGAGGCGCTGGTCAGAACATTTCCATTAGTTTCAATATACTCAGCCGCCAGTGCCAGGCGCGGCATGGAAGCCTCTTTTCCAAGCTTATCCATCAATTGTCTGCGCCATTGGAGCCACTTGCCATGTAGCTGTTCAACTACCGCCCGGGTCTCAGGATTGAGCCGGGTTTCCATCATGTCATCCATACCAGTGATTTCACTGGTAAAACGATTCGCCATGAAAGCATTATCAATCATGTCAAACGTTTCAATATGTGCCATCAGGTCTTTGTAATACAGGTTCAGGTCACGGTTATATCCGGAGTCATCAGCGGGGGGATTGGCCTGATAGTTCATCGCCTGCATTGACATCTGATGAGAAGATTTTTGCAATTTACTGCCAAGCTGGAGCACTTTTTCGGTCTGGTACAGCTCATCAAACAACTGTTGGGAGACAATCATTGATCCAGCCAGCACCAGCACCAGAAACATTAATGCCAGTGTGATCTGAAATTTCAGCGTAAAAAGAAAATGCATTTTTGAGTCCATCAGGAAATTGACCTGTTATTTCGACAGATTATTGCATAGCATTGGCTCTATGAGTGATGAACTTAAAACAATCCGCGACCTGATACGCTGGGGTACGTCAGAATTTAACCGTAATGGGATTTTTACCGGCCATGGAACCGATAACACACAGGACGAGGCTCTTGCCCTGGTTCTACATAGCCTGGCCCTGGATTATTCCATATCGGAAAACACACTGGATTGTCATGTCACATCAGAAGAAAAAGAAGCCATAGTCAATCTTATCCGGCAACGCATCACTACCCGCAAACCACTTTCCTATCTCACCGGACATGCGCGCTTTGCTGAACTGGATTTCATCGTTAACGAAAACGTGCTGGTACCGCGTTCCCCCTTTGCCGAACTGATTGATGGGTCATACTACCCATGGATTGAACCTGAACAAATTTCAACTGCGCTCGACCTGTGTACCGGCAGTGGCTGCATCGGCATTGCCAGCGCCTATTACCTGCCCCATATCCAGATGACAATCAGTGATATTTCGGAAAAAGCGCTGGAAGTCGCCCGTCAGAACATCCGCCAACACAGGCTTGAATATCGGGTAACTGCCATTCATTCCGACCTGTTTGAAAACATTCCAGATACCCAATTCGACCTGATTGTCAGCAACCCTCCTTACGTTTCAACAGCTGAATATAATGCCCTACCCGCTGAATATCACCAGGAACCGAGGCTCGGGCTGGAGTCAGGTGAAGATGGCATGAATATCGTCAGTAAAATCCTGCGCCAGGCAGCATCCTTTTTGACTGATAACGGTGTTATCATTATCGAAGTGGGAGCCAGTGCAGAATTACTGATGAAAAAATATCCCGAAGTACAATTTAACTGGATTGAGTTTGAAATGGGCGGTGATGGCATCTTTGTCATGACTCGCGAAGAACTTGAACAATACCAGCACTACTACTAATTATTATAAGCCTATGAACCAGAACCTTGTTTTCGATCTCGACCTGATTAAAAAATACGACCAGTCAGGCCCGCGTTATACCTCTTATCCGACTGCCGTTCAGTTCACTGACGAGTTTGGCCTGGACGATTATCACCAGGCCGCTAAAGACAGCAACAATAGCGATCAGGCCCTGTCACTGTATTTTCATATCCCGTTTTGCGACACGGTGTGTTTCTACTGTGGCTGTAACAAGATTGCCACCAAGGATCGCAGCAAGGCTCAGCCGTATCTGGATCGCATCTATCGCGAACTGAAGATGCAAAGTGAACTGTTTGATGCTGACCGTACCGTCGAACAACTTCACTGGGGTGGCGGCACGCCGACTTTTATCAGCCATGAACAAATGGTTGAACTGATGCAACAGACTCGTAAACATTTTAAATTACTTGACGATGACGAGGGCGAATACTCCATTGAAATCGATCCGCGTGAAGCCAATCCCGAAACCATCAAACTGTTACGTGAAATCGGCTTCAACCGAATGAGTCTTGGCGTGCAGGATTTCGACTACCAGGTTCAGAATGCCGTAAACCGCATCCAGTCAGAAGAGGAAACGTTCACTGTACTTG
>JABDQZ010000086.1 GCA_013041975.1 Gammaproteobacteria bacterium | reverse complement strand
ACTCAGTCTTTTTACGGATGCGGGAAGTGCCGCTGCGATTAATCGTTTTCCCTCAGATCATCAGGAGATGGCTTACCTGGCCAACCTGACTTCTGCCGCCGCTTATGTCATCGCCAGGCCACAAGCTGCGCTGATTGTCGGTGCGGGTGGTGGTACAGATCTATTACAGGCTATATATTTTGGTGTGAAGCAGATTGATGCACTGGAAATTAATCCACAGGTTGTTGCGCTCGTTGACCAGGTATATGGCGAATACAGTGGCCGAATCTATTCGCATGAAAAGGTCACTACGCATATCACCGAAGTGCGGGATCAACTGGGCTCTGGCAAGCAAAAATATCCGTTAATCCAGCTGTCTTTGATTGATGGAAACAGCACGGCATCCTCGGGTATGCATGCTCTGAATGAAAGTTACCTGTATACCACGCAAGCCATACAACTCTATCTGGGGCACTTGGCTGAAAACGGTTACCTGTCGTTAACTCGCTGGATCAGCCTGCCTCCCCGGGACAGCCTTAAATTATTCAATACTGCTGTGACTGCCTTGAAAAGCCTGGGAATACAAAATGTAAGCCAGCACATTGCATTCATTCGCAATTGGCAGACGGGTACTCTCCTGATCAAGAAACAACCTTTCAACCAAGATGAAATTAGTCTCCTGCGACAGTTTAACCAGTCAAATGCTTTCGATGCCGTATGGATACCGGGTATGGCAAGCTCTGAAGCCAATCGATTTAACAGGCTGTCTTCTGCTGTTTTTCATAAGTCAGCGGTAGCAATTTTAAGCGACGAACAAAGACAGGCATTTTTGGATAACTACAAATTCAATCTTGAAGCGGCCACAGATAATCAACCGTATTTTCATCACTTCTTTCGCTGGTCGACTTTCAATGAGTTGCTGGAATTGAGAAACCAGGGCGGGATGCAGCTGATCGAATGGGGTTACCTGGTGCTGTTGGCCACCCTGGTGATTTCAGTGATAAGCAGTATTGTGCTGATTTTAATTCCGCTACTGTTGTTTGCAAAAAAACCGGCTAAAACTGTTACCCCTATCAGTCGTATTGGGGTGGTTTATTATTTTTTCGCGATTGGCATTGCTTTTCTGATGATTGAAATTGCTTTCATGCAAAAATTTATTTTACTGCTGCATCATCCCCTTTATTCCTTTTCCGGTACTTTGGCCATTTTTTTACTGTTTGCCGGCATAGGAAGTCATGTCAGTGGCAAGTTATTGAAACGCTGGCAGATAAAACAAGTCTTGTTGCTCAGCTGTCTGGGTATTGGGCTTATCGGGCTTGCTTATCTGTGGCTGCTTGAACCAGTTTTTGAAATCGCCACGACGCTGACCATGCCCTATAAAATACTGCTGAGCATTGCATTGCTTGGCCCGCTAGCGTTCCTCATGGGTATGCCATTCCCAACTGGCTTGTCCTTATTGTCGCAAATGGCAGAAAATTATATTCCCTGGGCCTGGGGTATTAATGGCTGTGCATCGGTTATCAGTGCTTCATTATCAACATTGCTGGCGATTGAATTGGGCTTTAATGTCGTGATTGCCATTGGGCTTATCCTGTATCTTTCAGTTTTGGTGTTTTTCCCTTTTAATCCTTCACGTAGAATTCAGGGTTCACATAATTTTTGGAAAAATCCATGACTGACAAGCCATTTATTCTGGTAGACGGCTCCTCTTACCTGTTCCGTGCCTATCATGCGCTACCACCGCTGACCAATTCACAGGGTCAACCAACGGGCGCCATCGTTGGTGTCATCAATATGCTTAAAAAGCTGGTTGATGAATACCAGCCTGACTATATGGCTGTGGTTTTTGATACACCAGGGAAGACGTTTCGTGATGACCTTTACAGTGAATACAAGGCGAATCGTCCTCCGGCACCGGAAGACCTTAAGACCCAGATCAAGCCATTGCACGATATCATTCAGGCCATGGGTTTGCCGTTGCTGTTGATTGAAGGGGTTGAAGCCGATGATGTGATAGGCACGCTCGCCGACCAGGCTTCAAAACTGGGTATGAATACACTGGTGTCTACCGGTGACAAGGATATGGCGCAACTGGTGGATAAGCATGTCACCCTGATTAACACCATGTCAGACACGACGATGGACCGGCAGGGAGTTTTCGAAAAATTCTCGGTCTGGCCCGAGCAGATCATTGATTACCTGGCCTTGATGGGTGACACGGTCGACAACATTCCCGGGGTTCACAAGTGTGGACCGAAGACAGCAGCCAAGTGGCTGGCTGAGCATGAAACGCTGGATGCAGTGATGGCCAATGCCGAACAGGTAAAAGGCAAGATTGGCGAATATCTCAGAGAGGCATTGTCGCAACTGCCTTTGTCAAAGGAACTGACAACCATCAAACGGGATGTTGAGCTTGATGTCGCACCTCGGGATTTAACGCCAGCACAAGCTGATAAGGATAAACTGCGCGAGCTTTACGCTGAAATAGAAGCTCGTCGTCTATTGGCTGATCTAGAAAATAATGCCGGTGAGTCAGTTGAGAAAGTATCTTTGAAAGTTGCAGATGCTGACTATGAAACCGTGCTGGATGAGCAATCGTTTGAAAAATGGATGAAAAAGCTGTCATCAGCTCAAATCATTGCCTTTGATACTGAAACCACCAGCCTGAATTACATGCAGGCAGAACTGGTGGGCGTGTCATTCTCGCTAGCGGCAGGCAAGGCGGCCTATGTGCCGGTGTCTCACCAGTATCC
>JABDQZ010000080.1 GCA_013041975.1 Gammaproteobacteria bacterium | reverse complement strand
AGATAGCCTCGGGTCATGAATATTTTCTGGCTACATCCAGTCAAAATGAAACACCGGAAAAGTTTGGTTATCTTGCTGTAGTTCCTGATGAAGCGAAAAACTGCCTGATGATCAGTAAAATTTACATCAGGGAACAAAATCGTGGTACTGGACTGGGAAATTACCTGCTGGACTTTGTCAAAAAGCTTGCCACTGACAGGGGTCTGAAAACCATCTGGCTCACTGTCAACCGATTCAACGATGACACGATCGACTGGTACAAGCGAAAAGGCTTTGTCATTGTCGATGAAGTTAAAAAAGATATCGGGGGTGGTTTTATTATGGATGATTACCTTATGGAATTGACTGTTGATTGATGGCTTTTCAGTTATAATCCGGCTCCATGAATAGTCAATCCAATCTTCGTTTTATCGCTCAGCCTGGCGGTGCGCTTACCGGTTCCATTCGTGTACCTGGTGATAAATCCATTTCACACCGATCCATCATGCTGGGCTCTCTTGCCGAGGGAACTACCCACGTGAGCGGTTTTCTTGAGGGTGAAGACAGTCTGGCAACCCTCAAGGCGTTTAAGGTGATGGGCGTTAACATTGAAGGGCCTGAAAATGGCAACGTCACCATCGAAGGCGTTGGCATGGATGGTTTGCTGGCACCCGATGAACCACTGGATCTTGGGAATTCGGGTACTTCCATGCGTTTGATGTCAGGTCTGCTGGCCGGGCAGGGCTTCGAAGTGACGTTAATCGGTGACGAGTCTCTTTCAACAAGACCAATGAAACGTGTCACTGATCCACTCGCAAGTATGGGAGCTGAAATCAACACGACACCGAAGGGCACAGCTCCTCTGATCATCAGGCCTGTTGATGGCCTGCGCAGTATCAACTATGACATGCCTGTTGCAAGCGCACAGGTAAAATCCTGTTTGCTCCTGGCCGGTATCAGAGCTGAAGGGCAGACTTGTGTCACTGAACCTGCGCCAACCCGTGACCATACCGAGCGCATGTTGCGCGGTTTTGGCTACGAGGTTGAAACCAAGGGCAATAAAATCTGCCTGAAAGGGGGTGGAACACTGACAGCCTGTGACATTGATGTGCCTTCTGATATCTCTTCAGCTGCATTTTTCATGGTTGGTGCCAGTATCGCTGAAGGCTCTGACCTGACCCTCCAGCACGTTGGTATGAATCCTACCCGGGATGGTGTCATCAGTATTCTGCGCTTGATGGGGGCAGATATTGAAGTGCTCAATGAAAAGGAAGTGGGTGGTGAGCCGGTTGCTGACCTGCGGGTTCGCAGTGCCAAACTGAAAGGTATTTGCATTCCTGAAGAATACGTACCACTGGCTATTGATGAATTCCCTGCCTTGTTCGTGGCAGCCGCTTGTGCCGATGGCGAAACCGTATTGACCGGAGCAGAGGAACTGCGCGTCAAGGAATCAGACCGTATTCAGGTGATGGCTGATGGTTTGCTGGCACTCGGCATAGATATCACACCGACCGATGATGGTGCCATCATCAAAGGTGGGCAGATGGCTTCCGCTACAGTCTCTTCTCATGGAGATCATCGTATTGCCATGTCATTTGCGATGGCTGCATTGCGTTCTTCGGGAACGATCACCATCGAAGATTGCGCCAATGTGAATACTTCTTTCCCCGGATTTGTGAAACTGGCCAGTCAATCAGGCCTGAAAGTTTCTGAAAGCTAGCATCATGTCTCATTCACCATCGACCACGCCTGTATTAACGATAGATGGCCCCAGTGGTTCAGGTAAGGGGACTATAGCAGCCCTGGTAGCTGAAAGGCTGGGCTGGCATATCCTTGATAGTGGTGCATTGTATCGTTTGTCGGGCTATTCTGCTATTAAAAAGAATATAGATTTCAGTGATATAGAAGAACTAGTTAATAATACACTTAATATGAGCGTGCGCTTTGAGTCAGGTCGGATATGGCTTGATGATGAAGATGTTTCACTGGAAATCCGCACAGAATCTGCCGGTAATAATGCCTCCAAAGTCGCAGCAATCCCGGAAATCCGCAGTTGTCTGCTGCAATGGCAGCGCGATTATGTAAAGGCTCCGGGTCTGGTTGCAGATGGCCGTGACATGGGAACGGTGGTTTTTCCAGAGGCTGATATCAAAATCTTCCTTGACGCTTCAGCCGAAGTACGAGCTGAAAGGCGCTATAAGCAGTTGATTGAAAAAGGATTAAGTGCTAATCTCGCCCACCTTGTTGAGGAAATCCGGGAAAGAGACGACAGAGACAGGAATCGGACGGTTGCGCCACTGTGTGCAGCTGATGATGCAGTTGTTATCGATTCCAGCGACATGGCGATAGAATCTGTTAAAAAACAGGTGCTTGAAGTCGTTAAGTTGAGACTCCCAGATCTGGTTATAGCATAGCCAGGTTTTCAGAATTTTTTAACAGGACTGGTGGTCTGTCTGAAGCATGATTTCATGCTTTGCGCACAGGCTTTCGATTAACTTTTAGACAAGCTGTTTCAGCGGCCTGGCCCCTGTAAATGGCACGATGTGATTAGCACATCAGGATATTTTTCATGACAGAAAGTTTTGCTGAACTCTTTGAAGAGTCAATTGCCAATACCAATTTTGAACCAGGTTCCATTGTTATCGGCACCGTAGTTGAAGTTAATAGTGACTTCGTTGTTGTAAACGCTGGCCTTAAATCAGAAGGCGTAATTCCCCGTACACAGTTTTTGAATATGCAGGGCGAACTTGAGGTTGCCGTAGGCGACCAGGTTGAAGTGGCCCTGGATGCAGTTGAAGACGGTTTCGGTTCAACCCGTCTTTCAAGAGAGAAAGCAAAACGTAACCAGGCTTGGGGCGTTCTTGAGCAGGCATTCGAAGACGAAAAAATCATCACCGGTCGCATCAACGGCAAGGTCAAGGGTGGTTTCATTGTCGAGCTCGAACAGATCCGTGCATTCCTGCCTGGTTCTCTGGTTGATGTTCGTCCAGTTCGTGACACTTCCTACCTGGAAGGCAAAGACCTCGAATTCAAGGTTATCAAGCTTGATCGTAAACGTAACAATGTTGTTGTTTCACGTCGTGCAGTTGTCGAACAGGAGTACAGCGAAGAGAGAGATCAGCTGCTGGAAACCCTGCAGGAAGGCCAGGAAGTCAAAGGTATCATCAAAAACCTCACCGATTACGGTGCGTTCGTTGACCTCGGTGGTATTGATGGTCTGCTGCACATCACTGACATGGCATGGAAACGCGTTAAACACCCATCCGAAGTGATTGAGATTGGTGATGAAGTGACTGTTAAAGTCCTCAAGTTTGATCGCGACAAACAGCGCGTATCATTGGGTCTGAAACAACTGGGCGATGATCCTTGGGCAAATCTGGCTCGTCGTTATCCTGAAGGTTCACGTCTGTTCGGTAAAGTTACCAATATCGCTGATTACGGTTGCTTTATTGAACTGGAAGATGGTGTTGAAGGTCTGGTTCACGTTTCCGAAATGGATTGGACCAACAAAAACATCCATCCTTCAAAAGTTGTCTCTCTGGGCGACGAAATGGAAGTTATGGTTCTGGATATCGACGAAGAACGTCGTCGTATCTCACTGGGCATGAAACAGTGCAAACCTAATCCATGGGATGAATTTGCTGCGACTCACAAGAAAGGCGACCACGTCAGCGGTAAAATCAAATCTATCACTGACTTCGGTATCTTCATCGGTCTGGATGGTGGTATTGATGGCCTGGTTCACCTGTCTGATATTACCTGGGATGAAAACGGTGAAGAAGCCATTCATGGTTACAAGAAAGGTGATGAGCTTGAAACCGTTGTTCTGGCTGTTGATCCAGAGCGTGAGCGTATTTCTCTGGGTGTTAAACAACTGGATAAAGATCCATTCTCAAGCTTCCTGGCGGCCAACGAAAAAGGCAGTTTTGTGAAAGGAACTGTTCACGAGGTCGATGCTAAAGGTGCTGTGATTGATCTGGCTGAAGGTGTTGAAGGCTATTTGAGAGCTTCTGAACTTTCACGTGACCGTGTTGAAGATGCGCGTTCCGTACTGAAAGAAGGTGACGAAGTTGAAGCGAAGTTCACCGGTGTCGATCGTAAAAACCGCACTATCTCCCTTTCAATCAAGGCGAAAGATGCTGACGAAGAGAAGCAGGTGCTTGCGGGTTACACGGGTGAATCTTCCAGTTCAGGTGGTGCAACTCTTGGGGATCTGCTCAAAGAGCAGATGAGTGAAACGACTAGTATAATTCTCGATATGGAACAAGGCGAACGTATAACAAAATCTGAACTGATCGAAATGATTGCCGATGAGCAGGGACACCTTGCATTCAAGGATGTCGAGTTGGCAGTTAAATGTATGATTGAGCAGATGGGACAATCTCTTGCCACTGGTGACAGAATTGAAATTCGCGGTTTTGGCAGTTTTTCACTGCATTACCGGCCGGCTAGAATCGGACGAAACCCTAAAACGGGTGATTCCGTTTCTTTGGCCGGTAAATATGTGCCGCATTTCAAGCCTGGAAAGGAGTTAAGAGATCGGGTTAACAAAAGCCTTGAGAATGAGGAAAGCTAGCTGTAGTTACTTTCTACCTCTAAATAAAAAAAGCCGTTTTATAACGGCTTTTTTTTTACGTATGGTTATTGCTTACAGTGCTTGAGCGAGCATCCAGACGAATGTCAGGCCACCAATAATGGCCAGATGCAAGGATTTGCTGGACTTTTTCTGTCGCCACGTCAGGTCGAACTGCATGATGTTATCGATATTGCTTTTGTTCATATCTCTCATGACGTAGGGGATTGAAGTATTCATTGTCTGGCTCCGTTTGTTCTATGTATGTACTACTTTAGACTATAGAGAACAGAAATAGAACAAAAAAGTGTAACATATTTTTTTATGGCCGTTATAATGCGGGCTAATTTTAGAAAATAGTTATCTGTTTATGAAGAAAGTTGAAGAATGCGTCGAGGTGCTTTGTGAAAAAGGCTGCGGCTCAGTCAGGGAAGATATTGAAAAACTGGAGGCCGGTGTGGAATTACCGGAAACCCAGGACCTTTCAAAGGAAGAACTTTCAAAAGTAGTCGACGAACTAAAATCTATCATGGCTGTTTATGGTGACAGCTGTCGTGTGACTTTCTGAATAATCCAAGCTTTCTTGCGGTGCAAATTTCCCTGAAAGTTGATGTTGAAGATTCATCTGGATTCAGAGAAGGGCTTCCTGCCATTCTCAGTCTGCTTGAGCAATACCAGGTCAAGGCCACCTTTTTCTTTTCAACCGGTTATGACAATACGGGTCTTAGAATCAGAAACCTGTTTCAACCGCTTGTTTTGACCCGCCAGTTGCCCATTCTGCAGAAAACCTATGGGCTGCTGTTGCCTCCGGTCTCCTTATCAAAAAAATTTCGTACTCTCATGCATGATTGTGCTGCAGCAGGCCATGATATCGGATTAAAAGGTTTTGACAGTGTGACCTGGCAATCCCAGGCGATCAATGCGCGCAAGGATTGGATACACTCACAGTTTCAATGGGCCATGGAAAATTTTGAAACTGTCTTTGGGAAGAAACCTTCCTTTAGCTCAGTGCCTGCGAATGTGGTTAATGTCTTTCAACTGAAACTAATGGATGAATACGGTTTTGATGCAGCATTTGATACCCTTGGGAAAGTTCCTTATTACCCCGATTATCAGGGATATCAGGGGAATACGCTGCAAATTCCAGTAACACTTCCATCGATTGAAGCGTTATTACTTCAGCCTGATATCACGATAGATAACGTACACGAATACCTTTATGTGGAAAGCCAGAAGCCATTGTCTTATGGTCATGTCTATGAAGTAAGGGCAGCCTATGAAGGTCGACAATGGCTACCGGTTCTTGAGAAAATGATTGTTATGTGGCGTAGCAGCCAATGGGAATTTATGACCGCATCTGAATTGCTGGAAAAAATATCAGGACAAGCACTCAACAGGCACCAGGTCGGCTGGGGTCAATACAAGCCAGATAATCATTACAAGGCAACCCAGAGTTTACCAATCGATAGTTAAGTAATCAGCAGAGAACGCTATGCATAAAAGAATCTTTAACCGTGAACTCAGGGATTGGGTCTATTCTGCAAAGTCCGGTCTTCATGGCACGGGTTTGTTTGCTAACCGGGATATTGCAGAAGGTGAATATATCGGCACCTATCATGGCCCAAAAGCCAAGCGTAACGGAACCTATGTATTATGGGTGTATGATCCAGATGACGAGGAAGACTGCATCGGTATCAGCGGCCAGAATCTATTGCGCTTTCTGAACCATGACAAAAATGAACCAAATACAGAATTCGAATCAGCTGATCTCTATGCATTACACGATATCAAAAAGGATGAAGAGCTTTGTTTCAACTATGGAGATGAGTGCGGACTCGACTGATTTTTTATGCGAGATTCTCTTTATTCAAAACCTGTAGAAAGTATTCAGGGCTTTACTTTTGATGAAAAGGTTGCTGCTGTTTTTCCGGACATGATCAAGCGCTCTGTTCCCGGATATGCGACAGTGATTGCCATGACCGGTGTTCTGGCGGGACAGTATGCTCAACCCGAAAGTAAATGTTATGACCTGGGTTGTTCACTGGGTGAAAGCAGTTTTGCCATGGCAGATGCCACAAGTAATATTACCTGCTCCATTATTGCTATCGATAACTCTCAACAGATGCTCGATGAATGTCAGAAACGTTTACGCGTCATTGGTGCTTTAGAAAAAGTCGAATTGCTCTGTGCGGATATTCAGGATGTGGATTTTGATACAGCTTCAGTAGCTGTCATGAATTATACATTGCAGTTTATTGATATTTCCGAGCGCGAGGCTTTGATGAAGCGCTTGTTTGATGCCTTGTTGCCGGGTGGTGTTCTGCTGTTATCTGAAAAGATCAAGAGCAAAGATGAACACACCAATCAGCGACTTATCGATATGCATCACAACTTCAAAAAAGCCAATGGTTATTCGGATCTGGAAATCAGCCAGAAACGTACGGCGCTTGAAAACGTGCTGTTACCTGAAACGATTGAAGATCATAAACAGCGTTTGAGCAAAGCAGGCTTTGAAAATATTGATATCTGGTTTCAGTGTTTCAACTTCATGTCACTGATCGCATACAGGCCGTGACCGGCATACATGATTGGCAACAATGATTGATACCCAGGCTTTAAAACAGGCAATGCAGTTATCATCTTTGGCAGCATGGTCAGAAACCCTTGATGATGACCTGAAAGCAGTCATGTCAGAGCGTGATCATGGTGATGAAAAAAAATGGCAGCCAGCGCTGGATGCCTTGCCGGATATCGAGTCGAGTCGTATTGATATGAGAAACGGTACGATTAAGATCTATGCTGACCAGCCTTTGGTTCATGAAATAAAACATGAGCTGCAGCAAAATCTCGAAGCTTTTATTCCATGGCGAAAAGGGCCATTTAACATTCACGGTATTCATATCGATACAGAATGGCGCTCTGACCTGAAGTGGGAAAGACTCAAGTATGCGATTACAGATTTACGTGACCGGGTAGTGCTTGATGTTGGCTGTGGCAGTGGTTATCACGGCTGGCGTATGGCCGAAGCGGGTGCAAAGCTGGTGATCGGTATTGATCCGGGACGCCTGTTCTATTACCAGTACCAGGTCGTAAAACATTTTCTGAGACCACAGAGCTATCCCTTCTTTATGTTGCCGATGGGCATTCAGCATGTGCCAGCCAATCTGCAGGCATTCGATACGGTGTTTTCCATGGGTATTCTTTATCACCGCAAGTCACCGCTCGATCATCTGAGTGAGTTGAAAGCTTGTTTAAAGCCGGGGGGTGAGCTGGTACTGGAAACCATTATCGTTGATGGCGAAGAAGGCTATTCACTGGTTCCCGAGGGGCGCTATTCAAAAATGCGTAATGTCTGGTTCATTCCGTCAATTCCAACATTGATTGCCTGGATGAGACGTACAGGATATAAAAATATCAGCTTGATTGATGAATCTGTGACGACGCCTGAAGAGCAGCGTGCAACTCACTGGATGCGATTTGAGTCACTGAGTGATTTTCTTGATGCTGATGATCCGACAAAAACGGTTGAGGGTTATCCTGCTCCCAAACGGGCAGTCATCATTGCTACTGCCTGAGCCTGAATCATTATCAGCGATAACTGCGCATCTGTCCGACTAACACACCCTGAATTTTCACCTGATCGGGATGGAAATGCATAGGTTGCATGGTTTCGTTTGCGGGATGCAGGATAACCTCGCCGGGTTTTTGTTCGATACGCTTTAGTGTGGCATCAGAATTCTCTACCAGGGCCACGACAATTTCACCATTACGAGCCGTATTTTTCTGTTCGATCACAACCCAGTCACCATCCAGAATACCCTCGTCAATCATGGATTCGCCTTTCACCTGCAGCACATAACAGGGTTTATCCGAGCGAAGAGTAGGGGGTACTTCCAGGGATTCCGGGTTTTCAATCGCTTCGATAGGGCGACCGGCAGCAATATAGCCCATCATTGGAACCTGATTAGCATTGTCACTATCATTGGCTGCTTCAGCTGAAGCCTGGGCCGTTAAACGAATACCACGTCGCTGATTATTCATCGGTTCAATTAATCCGGCATTAACCAGGGCATGTATTTGTTTGTGCATGGAGCCTCTGGAACTCAACCCCAGTGCATCGCAGAGTTCATTAAGCGTGGGCGGTTGATCAAACTGATCCAGGTTGTCTTTGAGGTAATCATAGATTTCCTGCTGGCGGCGTGTCAGTGAAATATTCATATCAGATGATCCTGTAAATGTCTGCTTTAAAAGATAGAACATTAGTAGAACAAAGTAAACAGTGAATTTGGATATTGATTATTCAGGATTCGAAAAGGTGTTTGCAGTTTTTGTCGTGTATATATAATGACATTTCAGTTTCTTGTTATTTTGAGCTTGTCGAAGAATCTTTTAAGTTGAACAATAAACAGAGATCTCTTCCCCATGGTCGAGATGACAAAATACAATCAAGGAGAACCCTACGTGCAACATTTTGATGTCATCGTAATTGGCAGCGGCCCGGGCGGCGAAGGCGCGGCCATGACCTTATCCAAACAGGGAAAAAATGTTGCTCTGGTTGAAAAACATCATCAGGTTGGGGGTGGCTGTACTCATTGGGGCACCATACCCAGTAAGGCATTAAGGCATGCCGTTCAATTGCTGGCTGATTATCGTCATCATCCGTTGTTTGAACACACCTTGTCGAATATGGATGTGACCTATCCTCAATTGCTCAAAACAGCTGACCAGGTCACCAGCAAGCAGGTCAGCATGCGTCAGCGTTTCTACTTGCGTAATCATGTGGAAATTTTTCATGGCACAGCCAGTTTCGTTGATGAAAATACGGTGCAGGTAGAAAAAGAGATTGGTGCCAATGATCAGATAAGTGCTGACCAGTTTGTTATTGCCACCGGCTCCAGTCCTTATCACCCTGAAGATATTGCCTTTGATGGCATCAAAACCGTTGACAGCGATTCGATTCTGAAACTCGATAGCACGCCTCGTATCATTACTATTTACGGTGCTGGCGTCATTGGCTGTGAATATGCCTCAATCTTTGCCAATCTTGATGTAAAGGTGAACCTGGTCAATACCCGCGACAGGCTATTATCGTTTCTTGATGATGAGATTACCGATGCTCTGAGTTATCATTTACGTGATCAGGGTGTGATGATTCGTCACAACGAAACCTATGAGTCTGTGGAAATACTTGATGATGGTGTCGTATTACACGGACAGTCTGGCAGGAAGCTTAAATCCGATGTCTTGCTGTGGGCCAATGGTCGTAGCGGTAATACCAAGGGACTCGGACTTGAGAATATTGGCATCGCGCTGAATAACCGTGGTCAGATCGAAGTGAATGAAACTTTTCAATCCAGTCTGCCACACATTTATGCCGTAGGGGATGTCATCGGGCCGCCGGGTCTTGCCAGCGCCAGCTACGATCAAGGACGTTTTTCGGCGTTACACATTGCTCATGGAAAGCCAGACTGGTCACTGGTCAAGGAT
>JABDQZ010000076.1 GCA_013041975.1 Gammaproteobacteria bacterium | reverse complement strand
TAAACCGTAACAACTAATTACACACACAAATCCATTAAAAACGAAATGAAAATAATCAATTTCAATAGATAATTTTTGCGCGCAGCCGTCTTGTTTTCTCCACCATTCTATAAGTAGAAAGATTATTGTTGAACGTTGAGACCCTGCTAAGGGGCACCCACATTACCTGATGCGACTCATCACTGCCAGGAATTTCAAGTAAGCTGTCAATTTCCAGTAAAAACCTGATATCAATATGCTCATGTGCCGGTTCATTACCGATTACCGGTATGGCATGTATATCGATATCAAAAATATCACCACTCAACAATTTGATATGAGACGGATCCAGTCCTGTCTCTTCAGAGGTTTCCCTCAGGGCAACAGCCAGAATATCGGCCTGCCCGTCTGCATGGCCACCTGGCTGAAACCACTGGTCATGTTTTTTATGATGCAACATCAGTGCATGGGTTCTTTGCGGATTAACCACCCAGCTTGAACCAGTAACATGAGCCGGCCATAACTCCCGGTAGAAAATCTCTGTGTGTTGTTTTACAAACTCTATGGAACGAACCTGGTAAGCAGCCTCTTCCATAAAGGTCGTTTTATATCTAGTGAGCAGATTTAGTAATTCCTGACGATGCATATCAATATCAAGTCCAGGAAGGCGACTCTACCGCCCGCATGGCAGCTGCCGCCGCCTCTTCAATATCTGCCTCACGCCCCGCCAGGGTAAGCCTGCCATAAGCTCCAACAGCTTTTACATCAACCAAAGTGATACTGGCGGCTTTTTCTGCCTGGTTGGCAGCGTAAACAATAAAACCGGCTGGCTCAACTTCCAGGATGAACATGCTGTCACCTGGCAGAATCATTGAACCACGCCTGTCTTGCCGGTTGATTACAACTGTATGATCCGAAGTCATACCACGAATAATTTCTGACCACGCTACTCTGCAATCCTGACGATCATCCTCGTCAGCATTCATGCTCGACAGAATCGCTTTTCCAGCTTCACGAACATCACTCTGATCACGATGATTGATTACCATGGAACCGAAAGCACGCTCAACAACCTGCTGAGTCAGGTTGACACGCGTAGCCTTGAGCGCCAGGTCAGTGACACGATGTATCGCCATCCCCGGAGACACCTCAACCCACAAGCAGGAATCACCCGGCTTGGGCGGAAAACCCTGGGACACAGACGCCATATACTCTGCAAGCTGCGGCTGCAAAGAATCGATGTATACGTACGTCCTTAAATTAACCATGGTAGTCGCTATAGAGCACAGGCCTTTTCTTTAGAAGAGCGCCAGAGTAAGCCACAGTTACAAAAGCATCTAATCAATTTTTAATCCAGATTACATAGATTATCATCTATGGGTTTAATCCTGCTAAAAAACCAGGTTCATCATTACCAGCATTACAACCAGGAAAAGCACGGTCATAACACCACCTGCCTTCATGAAATCAGGCACCCTGTATCCTGCCGGCCCCATAATCAAAGCGTTAACCTGGTGAGTTGGAATCAGGAATGAATTTGAAGTAGCAATGGCAACTGTCAACGCAAAGACTGCCGGATCAGCGCCAACTCCAAGCGCAATGTTCACCGCCAGCGGCACCAGCAAAACAGTAGCCCCGACGTTAGACATGACCAGCGTGAAAAATGTTGCCAGTACGGCTACGGATGCCTGAATCACCCAGATTGGCATATGCCCGACAACCGACAAAACCTGTTCAGCGATCCATTTTGCCGTCCCGGTGGTTTCCACGGCAAGGCCAAGCGGAATCAGCGAGGCAAGCAGGAAAACCGTCTTCCAACTCACTGCCTCATAAGCTTCCTCAATACTCAGAACCCCACTTAGTACCATTCCCATAGCCCCGGTCAGTAAAGCCACTGACAACCTGATGTCGGTGAACAACACCATGAACAACGCAATGCCAAAGAAAATAACCGCAGGTTTCAGCTTATCGGGCCTTAGCTGCTCTTCTTTAGGGTATTCAGAAGTCACAACAACAAAATCCTTGTCGTGTTCAATTCGTTCCAAGGCAAGCCATGGCGTGTGAACCACCAGCGTATCACCTGCTATAAATGGTAAATTTCTGATATCTTCGCCCTCTCGCATGGTTTCCCCATTGCGATGCAGGCCAATCAAGGCAAGTCCGTAGGTTTTACGCATCCAGACGTCCCTGGCACTTTTGCCAATCAGTGAGGAGCCCGGCGGTATAACAACTTCGGCGATACCTGATTTCCTGGGTGACAGTGATTCATTAAAGATCCTGATGTCCTTGAATTTTTGCAGCCCGAACTTTTCTACGAAATTATCCAGGTCGACCGGGCTGGCAACAACACCCAGCACCATGCCTTCAACAACCTCAGTGTCGCGGGCAATACTGCCCGGACCAAAACGCGGCTCTTCTTTTGGAAGCTTGGCGGCGATGATACGAACACTGTAAATAGTTTCGACATCGTCGATCGCATTGCCGATTAACTCACTGTCTTCCGGTACGCGAATTTCATGAACCCTGTAATCAATACCATAAATATCATGAAAATAAGACATGGAGTCTGATGCTTTTGTGCTGCTTTCACTCTTCGTTTTTGGCAGTACAAACCTTCCGGCCACTACAAAGTAGGCAATGCCTACAGTTACCAGGGCTACCCCGATGGGAGTTACGGAGAATAATCCCCAGGTTTCCATTTGCTGCTCGGGAGACAATGCCTTGTTGGAAGTCAGAATCAGGTCATTCAGGAGAATTAACGGACTGGAACCCACCATGGTCATGGTTCCTCCAAGGATAGCTGTAAAACCCATGGGCATCAGCAGACGCGACATCGGCAATCCGGAACGTGCAGAAATACGTGATACAACCGGCAGGAAAAGAGCTGCTGCACCGACGTTCTGCATGAAGGAGGAAATAAACCCTACGGTTGCAGAAATAATCGGAATAATACGTACCTCGGTGGTACCGCCTATTCTCAGGATAAACCCTGCAACGCGTGTCATCAGTCCTGTTTTATCCAGACCAGCGCCGATAATCATCACCGCGATAATCGAAATCACTGCATTCGAGGCAAATCCATCAAACAGATGATGAGTATCCACCAGCCCCTGCTCCAGCCCCATCAAAGGTGCAAGCAGGGAGGTAAGCCCGAGCAACACCATCACAGACGCAGCAGCAACGTCGACCTCAATCACTTCAAAAACAAACAGAAATATGGTGAGCAGCAAAATGGTCACTACCCAGGCAATTTCAATGGAAGGAACGACAGTTGCAAGATAAGCGGCAAACAAGGCAAAAATCGCAGCTGCAATCATCTGTTTTTTGGTTAAACACCCTGAACAGGGTTTAGCCAGCTCATCATCAGACAAGGCCGTCATGAAAAGTCTCCTTAACTTGTAATTGCGTATTACCGGCTTCTGATGCGCGACGGGACAACCACGAAAAAGATGTGGATATGAAACCAGCTCAAAACCTCTCAATATTACCTTATATAAGAAATTTCTAAAAGCTCTGTTGTGTTTTTTACCAAATACTCTACAGCACATCAAATCAATCTAACCAAAACGATTAATTACTCATATAATTAGACGAATGACCTGACATCACTATAGAAGGAAATCAATCAATGAAAATAAAATCACTTGCAGCAAGTATCGCATTGCTTCTGACCCTTAATGCCTGCCAAACCCTGGACCCTTACACGCGTGAAGAAAAAACCTCGAATGCAACCAAGGGGGCTGCCATTGGTGCCGGTGTTGGTATTGTTGCCGGATTAATCAGTGGTGATAACGCACGTGAAAGACGAGAGCGAGCACTTATTGGCGCTGGTGTTGGCGCTCTCGCCGGTGGCGGTATCGGATATTACATGGATGTCCAGGAAACCAAGCTGCGAAAGCAACTGGAAGGCACTGGTGTGAGCGTAACTCGCTATGGCGATGAAATCGTTTTGAACATGCCCGGCAATATCACGTTTGCCACTGACAGCACTGAATTACGTGCCGATTTTCTTGATGTGCTGGATTCTGTGTCCATCGTACTCAGAAAATATGAAAAAACCATGATTGAAATCACCGGTCACACCGACAGCACGGGTGCAGCCAGTTATAACCAGCAACTTTCAGAGCGTCGCGCTGATGCAGTAGCCAGGTATTTACGTTCTACCGGCATCATGTCTGCACGAATCGCGACAGAAGGACTGGGAGAGCACTACCCTAAAGCCAGCAATGCAACGCCTGGTGGCCGCTCCCAGAACAGAAGAGTGGAATTAAGGCTGGTCCCTATTACGCGATAAGCGATAAGCCTCCCTCTCCCGCCTGGGAGAGAGGGGGCAAACTAGAAGTGGGCTGTTACCAGAGTGACATCATCCAGTTGCTTCCCTTCCCCCTGAAAGGCCTGCCAGGCAGCAACAATACTGTTTTCCTGTTCATCCGAAGGACTGGTCTCCACGGTAGCCAGCAATCTGTCCAGTCCAAACTGCTCTCCAGCCAGGTTCTCGGCTTCAGTCAGTCCATCTGAATAAACCACCAGGGCATCACCCGGCTTCATTGTCAATTTTTGAAATACGAATTGCTCTTCTGATTTATCGACAATCCCCAGAGGCACGTCAGTGGACTCATAAGTTTTAGAAACCTTGCCGGTTTGACCATCCTTGAAAAGAATCCGCGGCATACCACCATTCCAGAGTTCGACCTCATTAGTGGCCGCGGTATAGTGTAGAAATGCACAGCACATAAACATATTGACCGGCAGAAAGTTTTTCAGCTTGTAGTTGAGTTCCTTCAGAATCGAACCATGCATCAATCGCTTGCGCGACATCGTATAAAAAGTTTCGGTGACCGGAACAGTACCAACAGCAGCAGGCAAACCATGACCGGTGAAATCATTCACCAGAACCATCCAGTCACCATTATCCATGGCACTCTGTAAAACCAGGTCGCCACTGAACAATTCGGCAGGATGCACTGTTGAGGTCACACTCGGAATATCGTCTTTACGTTGACTGAGCGCCGTATTGAGGATGGATTCGGCCAGTTTCTGCTCATCATCTATGCGAGCCTGGATCTCCTGTAACTGACGATTCTGCTCAATCTGCAGGTAATGCAATTTGCGGATGCGTTCCATCGCAAATAACTTTGAATTTAGTAATACAGCATCAACAGGCTTGGTCAGATAATCATCGGCGCCTTCCTGTATACACTTGGCCATACCCTGATGTTCATCCAGCGCCGTGACCATAATTATCGGAATAAAACGCTCACCCAGGTATTCCTTTATCACCCGGGTCGCTTCATAGCCATCCATGACAGGCATCATGATATCCATGAAGATCAAGTCAATCGGCTGCGTTTTAACAATATCGAAAGCCTGCTGACCATTTTCGGCCTCAACCACCTGATAGCCCTGCCTGTTCAGCAAGGCATTGAGCAACTTGCGATTAGGCATAACATCGTCGACGACCAGAATTGTTGTATCGGAATTATCGGACATGAAGCTCTATTGAAATTGTAAGATTGTCGTTATTTTGTAATGACTGTAACGACCACAACCTAACAAACTTTACATAAAAAAAAGCCCGACAGAAATAAATCTGTCGGGCTTTGTATTGTTTCAGAACCTGAGCGTTATCAGGTTTGAAACCAGGTCTTACTTGGCTTCAGGAGCAACAGGAGCCTGAGGAGCTACTGGAGCGTAACCGTAACCATATGGCTGGCTGTACTGCTGACCACGACCGTCGAAAGCACTGTTGTAAGCACCATTGTAGTAACCGTTGTAGTTACCGTCCAGGTTGGTTTTTGCGTTACCTTTACCACGGCCTTTGAAAGTCATGGTGAACTCAGTGTCCATGTCGCCTGAACCGGAAGCGTCGCCAGTACCGCGTCCGTCACCGTAACCGTAACCGTTACCGTCGAAACGACCATCAGAATTGTATGAACTATTGTCATTGTCCCAAAAAGCAGAAGCCTGTGAAGTGGCAACGATAGCAGCGATAGCAATAATTTTTTTCATGATATATCTCCAATTAAATATTTATAAAACTGTTAAAATCTTTTATTGAGTTGTTTAACTCATTGGCGACCAGTATATAAGTATTTTCTAATTTAGCAACCTCTAATTTAGTTTTTACTTATATTTAATGAATTTAATTCCTACCAAGAAAAGTCATGATTAAAGTCGGAAAGAAAAATTACCTGCAAATCATTCAATTAACAGATCATGGAGCCTATCTGGATGGAGGCGATCACAACAAAATCCTGCTACCGCGAAAATATGCCCCTAAAGGTTTTCAGTCCGGCGACTGGCTGGATGTTTTTGTGTACTACGACTCGGAAGATCGCATTATCGCTACAACCAGACAGCCTTATGCCGAGGTTGGGCAGTTTGCCTACCTGAAGGTGGTTGATGTAAACCCGACCGGTGCGTTTCTGGACTGGGGACTGGAAAAAGACTTGCTGGTACCCTACCAGGAACAAATCAGCCGGCTGAAAAAGGGAAATTCATACACTGTTTATATCTATCTGGATCGCAGTACCAAACGCATTACTGCAACCACAAAGATTGACCGACACCTGAAAGAAACCAATGATAAAAAATACCGCAAAGACGATGCGGTCCATATCATGATATGGAGGCAAACCGAAATTGGCTATTCGGTTATTATCGATAATGAGTATCTGGGCCTTTTATATAAGAATGAACTGTTTCGTCCGGTGCGTTACGGGCAAAAACTGAAGGGCTTTGTGAAAGCCATCCGCGATGATGACAAAATCGATATCACCCTGAACAAGGGCAAAAAGCAGACCAGCGAGGATTTGACTGAAGTTATTTTGCACTACCTGGAAAACAACAACGGTGTTTCGACCATCACTGACAAGAGCAAGCCGGAAACCATCTACGCCGAATTCAAAGTCAGCAAGGCGAATTTCAAACGTGCCGTGGGACGCCTGTTAAAGGCCGGAAAAATTGTGGTTGGTAAAGAAGAGATCAGGCTGACTGAAAAATAATCCGGCAAACTCCCCCTGATCAAGGGGGAGTAAACTGGCTATGCCAGCTTGCCAGGATAATCAGCAATGCCCGGATTATCAGCCACACCAACCAGTTTAGGATGGTTAATTTTTGGTAGACGCAAAACGTTATCACTGCTTCGTGTTGCGAGAATATAATCACGCACCACATCCCACATCAAACGACCTTCCGGTGTACGGTTGACACTAGCCCAGCCAGCGACCTTGTAGGTTTTGTCGGGCTCAATAACGTGACCATTATCCAGCTTGGCATCAGTAATACGCTCGTAAATTGGTTTGGATGGATCGATGGTGTAATCCAGACCTCCGATTCGCACCATATCGCCACCAGACTGTAAATAAGGGTCAGGGTCAAACAGGTTATCTGCAACCCCTTCAAGCACGCCCATCAGTTCCTTGCCAGTCATATCAGCAACATAAGTTTCACCATAAGTCATGGCACACTGGGTCATGACGTCTTCCATCGTGATCCAGTCTCCTTTCAGTGTCGTTGTACCCCAACGAACCCCCGCTGACATGGCAACATCTGCCTTGAATTCATGGCGCAATGCGTTACACAGTACCTGGTCCCAGGTCCCCATGAAGTTGCCACGACGATAAAGCACACGGTCAGCAATAGCCAGTTTTTCGGAGAGAATCTCTTCGTAGGTCTTGCCTACCCTGCTCTTGTTAAAAAACTTGTCACTGGCACGACTTTCAACAATCTTCTCATCGTATTTTGTCTGGCGCATCTGGTTGATATAGGCTTCCATTTCCTTGTCAGCATCCAGCCAGTTGGACATCACTGGCAGCATGTTATATTCCATCGACTTGATCTTGCCGTCCTGAATATCAAAATCCATCACACCCACGTATTTACCGTTGGAGCCGGCATTGGTGACCCAGCATTCACCGCCATCAACATTTTTCACCTTGACGGGTTTCGGCATGCCATCGTGAGTATGCCCACCAAATACAGCATTAAGGCCGGGTACCCTTTCAGCCATCTTGATATCAACATCCATACCATTATGTGACAGCAGAACAATGGCATCAGGTTTCTCTTCTTCTCGAATCTGTTCAACCAGTTCGATCATATCCTCTTCACGTAAGCCGAATGACCAGTCAGGGAAAAATTCCTGGGGATTGGCATTTGCAGTACGAGGAAAAGCCTGGCCAACGATACAGATTCGGGCACCGTTGATTTCCTTGATGACATAGGGCTGGAAGGCATGACCGGAATCTTCATCATAGAGTCCGCGACCATCAAAACGCTCAACCAGGGCAGGATATTCATCACCAAACAGTGAATCTTCCTTGACCTTGACGTTCTGCCCGATGAAGTCACCCTTGAACAGTGCAACATTGTTAAGTACTTCATCTTCACGGTAGGTAAACTCCCAGTGACCTACCATCACATCCAGGCCGAGAATGTTGGATGCCTCAACCATGTCGACACCACGTGTCCATAAAGCAGTGCCGGATCCCTGCCACAGGTCACCACCATCAATGGTCAGGGTATTCTGCTTACCACCTGCCTGGTTCCTGAGATTATCGAGCAGTGTTTTGATATGAGCAAAACCACCTGTCTTACCGTAATGAGCCGCGGCATGTTCAAAGTTCAGGTAGCTGTAGGCGTAGGACTCCGCGGTATCCGGTTTCAAGCCCATTGCCTTGAGCAGTTTCTTGCCAACCAGATGCGGCGGTCTGCCATAAGCCTCGGCAACACCAAGGTTGACGTTAGGTTCGCGAAAATAGACTGGCTTTAGCTGGCCGTGAACATCAGTGATGTGAAGCATCCTGACATTGCCTTTCATCGGCAGGTCATAAAACCCTTCTGGCGGTTTGTTATAACTGAAAGCCTGTCCGGGAATCAGTGCAGGTATTGCAGCAGCACCCGCTCCCAGGCCCATGATTTTAAGGAAGTCACGTCTATCTAGTTTTCGCATGGTAATAATCCGGCTAAAAACAGTGAAAAATACTGTTTTAAACAAATTCAGGGTAAAAAAAAGGCCCGAAAAACAGGCCTTGTTTTCCAGGGATTCCGATCAATCTAAGCATCCCCGCGCAAGCGGGGATAATAGCAATTAATAGAATTTCCCTAAGGGTAAAAAATTACTTAACCTTGGAAGTAACCGTTTCGGTTCCACCTTTGTTATCTTTCCAGGTCAGTGCAATCTCGTCACCTTTGGCACCAGCATATTTGAATGCCAGGTATGGGTTTTTGGAAACACCACCACTCCAGTTGGCGCTGAGAACTTCCTTGCCATTTGCAGTACAGGAAATTTCAGTAATGTGGTGAGCTGGAACCAGTTTGCCTGTTTCCTTGATTTTGCGCAGACCGGTTTCCATTGGATGGTTCATCAGAGCCTTTACGGTCACAACGTCTTTTTTGAATCTTGCTTTTAACTTTGTAGCAGCCATTCTCGTTATCCTCTATATAGCTTTATATATTCGTTACTGGTATCAAAATGGTTAAATGGGGATTAACCGCCACAACCACCGATAGTTACTTTCACACCAGTTCTGGCGCTGTACATTTTTCCGCCAGCTTTACAGACAGCGATAACGTCACCGGTTTTACCCAGTTTGATACGGGTAGCTGCATAAGCTTTGGCACCTTCACCCATGGTGAAAGTCGCAACCAGCGGCGTACCGTTGGCAGCTGCCAGCAGAGCAATAGACTCAGTGCCATCAATACCGGACTCGATAGTGATAGGTACCACTGCACCGTTTTCGGCAATTTCAGGCGCCTTAATTTTAATTTTGTCAGAAGCTTCGGTAGCATTGGAACCCAACAGGTTATCCAGTGCATCAGGTACTTTTCTAGCACTGAAAGCATTGGCAGGCCATTCAGCCATTACTGCAGCAGGGGCAAGCAAACCAGCACTGGCAGCTACACCGATGGTGCCTGCAGCGACAGAGCCTTTTAGAAATACGCGACGCTTATGGTTAGCATTCATTATCTTCTTTCTCCGAATCGAGTTAATAATTATTTAGAGTAGAACTCTTAGTATTTACAAAAATAGTAGTTATTTGTCCATGGGATTTGTCAATCTATAGACTACAAATCACAGCATAGGTTTCGCATCCTTTTGTCCCATGGCCTGCTGGTAACCCATTTCGGCCTGGAACTTGGCAGTTTTCAGCAGTGATTTGGCTTTTTCATAATCACCTGCAGCTGCCGCCATTTTAGCGATATCGACATAGCTACCTTTAACGGTGCTGCCATCTGGCTTGGTCCATTTGACATACTTGGACTTTTTCCAACGCAAATCTCGCCATTCGCCACCAACACTGGCTGCTTTGTCAGCGGCTTCCATGGTTGCTTTGAGCAATTCATCATATGACAGCTTTTCAGTCTCATCTTGCTTGGGCGCGGAACTACCAATCATTGGACCAGCATTTTTCTGCTGCATGGCCTGTGCATAGCCCAGGTCACCCTGTTTCTTGGCAACTTTCAAAAGCTTAACGGCTTTTTTGTAGTCACCGGCTTCAGCAGCCATTTTAGCAATACCGACGTAACTGCCCTTGACAGTTTTACCTGCTGGATTTTTCCATTTTACGTACTTGGATTTTTTCCAGCGGGAATCACGCCACTCGCCACCTACACTGGCAGCTTTATCCAAGGCTGCATTGGCTGATTTCAGAGCCATTTTATAAGCCGCTTCAGGACTGGCACCCCCTGGCATATTCAACCTGGTACCGACTTCAATCGCATCAGGGTTGGTAATCTGAGGATTGGCTTGAAGCAAGACACTCATTGGCACGCCCATGCTTTCGGCGATTTCAAACAAGGTATCACCTCGTTGAATTTCATAAGCACTGATATTGGCAGAAGTAATGGCTAATAAAACGCCTGCTGCAATACCGGAAACTTTACGATTCACTATTTTTTTCATCGTTAAATCCCCTTAGATTACTTACGATAAGCCGGGCCGTTCCATTCAAGTCCGTTGGACATTGAAGTGTGGAAAAACTCCAGGTTACGGTACTCCTCACCCTGATTTTTGAAAGGTCTGGCACGAACCTGCTTGTTACAACCACCATATCGTCTGTGCAAGGTACCTAATCCATCGTTATTTTTCTTATCTGCGAGTTCCCATTTACGACGCCAGACCGGGAAGTGAGAAACGTGACCGACAGTGGGGCTTAACAATTCAGAACGCACATTCATACCAGCCTGGTATACATGGCAGTCAGCACATGACAGATTCAACTGACCACGCTTGGCATAAAAGAATTTCTTACCCGCTTCATAGGCCGCTATAGCTTCTGGTTCGTCAGGAACGACAACATTGATAATCTGACCACGAGCCTGCGATGCGATATAGCCAGAAACATGAGCCAGACTACCTCTTTTGCCTTTGAATGGTTTTTCACCATTATCGGTTCGACATTTATTGATATCGCCTTCCAATGTCACAACGGTTTTGAGTTCGCTGTTCCAGTACGGGTATTTTGCCCTGATTTTGGTGACATCATCGCCAAAGCAACTGGCGAAGGTTTTACCGTTGGCAAACGGCTTGTTGTAGAGCTCTTCGCCTTTAGCTGCAAAGTCTTCCCATGGTGGGAACTCTTCGACGTTTTCAAACTGCATATAGAGACTTTCGTCAAGTGCATAGGCACCATCTTTTAGAGATGCTATTTCAACACCTGGAAACTTCTTCATGAAGTATTCTTTAAGATCAGCTACATCCTGCGCATTACCAGCCGTAACCGAACCAGCCCCCAGTGAAACCGATGCAGCGAGCAGTACTGAAAGATACTTTCGCATTGTAATATCCTCTTTAAAATTAATATTTGTAATTAAGCCAATTCTGAAATTCGAAAATAGTCAGATCAAAGTGAGTAAACATACTCGGTGATCAGGTCAATTTCCTTGTCAGAAAGTGCGCCATGCTTGCCGAAAGGAGGCATTGGTGTGTGCGGATTTTTTTCAGTGGCGTCCCAAATCTGCGCACGCAGTTTAGCCTTATCGGGATAACGGGCTTTCATTGCAATAAGAGGGGGTCCGATATTACCTGGCATTACGCCATCACCCATGGCATGACAGCCCAGGCAATTACCTTTTTTACGATCTACGGCGATCTTTTTTCCTTGTGCGATTGCATCATCGGCAGCCATGGCCGTGCTGGACAAAATAACAGAAGATACGACAAGTGCACTGATTAAACTTGCTATCCTTTGGACAGGTTTAGTCATTTATTAATACTCCAAACAAGATGTTTAATAGTTATGAAAATGCTGATTATTATTAGCTTTTTTAGACAGCAACCTAACTATAGTAATAAAAGGGAATATTACAAGCCGAATAACTGACTAAAAAACGATACTTTATTTGCAGGATTAGTTTTGCAACTCAAGACCGGCCTGAATATAGGGAAATATAAGAAAATTTATTAAGGTTTTCCCTGACTCATCTCAAGGGACAGGACCATACGCATTAAGTCTGACAGGGATTCAGCCTGCATTTTTTCCATAACCTTGGACCGGTGAGCCTCAACAGTGGACTGAGTCACACAAAGTTCATCAGCGATAATCTTGTTGCGCTTGCCCCGGGTGATCAGGTTCATGACTTCACGTTCACGCTTGGTCAAGGTCTCCATGCGTTCCTGGATTTCCGCGATTCGAGTGGCCTGGCCGCGTTTAGAAGCATCGATTTCGATAGCACGATGCACACTGTCCAGCAGACGCTGGTCATTAAAAGGTTTTTCAATGAAATCCAGCGCCCCATGACGCATGGATTCTACTGTCATCGGAATATCGCCATGACCGGTAATAATGATAATCTGTGGATGCAGGTTTTTTTCGTTGAGTTTCTTCTGTAACTCCAGACCGCTCATGCCGGGCATTCGCACATCCGTGATCACACAACCGGGAATCGTTGCATCAAACTGATCCAGGAAAGCCTGCGCGGAATCAAAGGCGGATGCTCTCAAACCGACTGATTCCATTAATAAAACCAGTGCATCCCGCACCTCTTTATCGTCATCTACAATAAATACGGTGGTCTTACTGACCATGTTAATCCTCCCCTCTGGAATAAGGCAAAGTAAAACTGAAGACAGTATTGCCTGGTGCAGTCGTTTCAACAGCCAGCTCACCCTTGTGTGCTGAAATGATCCCCTGGCTTAAAGATAAACCCAGCCCCATGCCGTGCTCCTTTGTGGTTTTAAATGGAGTGAACAAGGTTCGGGACACTTCTTCTGAAATCCCCAGCCCGCTATCCATTACTCTTATTATAAGATGTTCTTTATCAAGAACAGCTGTCGTTATTGTCAACTTGCGTTGCTGTTTGTCAACCAGGCTTAATGAATCAATTGCGTTTCGTATCAGATTCAACAAGACCTGGTCGATATGAATATGTTGGGCTATGACTTCTGGCAGTTCAGTTTCGAGTTCTGTAGTAACTTTAACCCCCGTTCTGGCCAGCTCCGCTTTTACCAGCAACAGAACTTCATCAATCAGTTTGTTAATGTTAATCCTGGATAGTTCAGGTTCCTCCTTGCGCACAAACTTACGTAAATGTTTAATAATTTCACCTGCATGGCGGGCCTGAATACCAATTTTTTCAAGTATTTCGACGACGCGGGATATTGAACTGCCCTGCTCCAGCAGACGAACACTGGCATCAGCATTCGTTGCGATGGCAGTCAGTGGCTGATTAAGCTCGTGCGCCAGACCTGAAGCCATTTCTCCCATGGTGCTCAAACGGGCAACATGAGCAAGTTCACTCTGGTATTGTCTGGCAGCTTCTTCGCTTTTACGCTTGTTGCTGATATCACGAAATACCACGACACTACCGACGGTTTTTCCATTTTCATCCTGAACCGGGTTACTACTGTACTCCACCGGAAAGCTGGTGCCATCCTTTCGCCAGAAAAGATCATCTTCAACAAAACGGGCCTTGTTTTCATGAAACGTTTTGTACACCGGACATTCAAGGGGAGGATTTGGACTACCGTCTTCTCGCGTATGATGCAATATTTCATGCTGGTTAAGACCGATAATCTCTTCGCCTGTCCAACCGGTAATTTCTTCCATGGCCTTGTTTACAAATGTGGAATTACCCAGTAAATCGACACCATAGATACCATCAGCCACAGAATCAAGAATCTGGACGTGGTGTTGTTCAAGTAAATGCTTGGATTCTTCAAGTTTTCTATGCAAGCGGTATATAAATAAAGTCATCGCTGACAAAACAACAATAAGAAGACCAATAATCAGAATCGAAAAATAGTAACGTGAAAAAACATCTTTCAGGGTAAACCGCTTGATCTGATCATACGGCGCCAGCGATAGTTCTTTTAACAGGTCATGTACCGGCTGATATTCCAGCGGCACTGTCCAGCCAGCATAATCCCCCCATTGCGCAGCCGGATCGAGCTGACTCATTTGCAACAGAGCAATAGCAACACGTTGTGCCAGTTCTTCTGACGTATGCTGTAATTTACTGAATGGCCATTCCGGGTATAGCGATGTACTTAAAATGATTTGAAAGTTTTCGTTATGTTGCTGATTGATGATCTTTATCTGTGTCAGGTCAATCAATCCCTCGTCAGCCATACTGTCAAGAATCCCGGTTCTGACGGTTCCGACATCAACCTTTCCGGAAATGACTGCATTAACGACTTCATCATGAATACCGCCGAAAGAAACACTGGCCAGATCCTGTTGAAGATCGATACCAACTTTTTTCATTTCACGCCAGCCCATCTGATAACCACCCAGAGATGTCTGATCAACTGCCATCAATGAGTGGCCGACCACATCCTCAAGCGAATTGATATGCGTATTGTTGACGGAGGTAAAAATCACGCCACCAAAAACATTCTGTGACTGCTCTGAAACAAGGTTGTTTATGGTAGCAATGCGGGAAATACGATGTTTGACCTCCATGACCACGTAGATACCAGAGTTCACTAGAAGAAAATCTACACTGCCGGCCTCAACCTCCGGGTCGATCTCATCAAAATCGAGAGGCACAATACTGAAGTCCATCCCCTCAATCTCACGAGTCAGGTATTCAGCGGTTGGCGTCCAGTGACGCATCGTACTGGCATCCCCCCTATGACTGAGCACGCCGATCTTCACCTGCTCTGCCAGTGCAGCACCATTGATCCCAAGAACAATGAATAAAACTGACACCAGAAAGCGAACATGGATATAAAAATCAGACATTGGCAACGACCTTTAGTATTTTAATTCTCTATATATAAGCATCTGCTAAAATATTACTTGCTATTTAAGTATTTACTTATATACTTGTGTTCAATGAATGAGGAAACTCATCAGTGATCTTAACAGGTTTAACGAAATTTATTTTGGAGAGACATCATGAAAAAAATTATTGCTATCGCTGCCATCATCGCAACTTCACAGGCTTCTGCCTTCTGGGATAACGACAACAGTTCATACAACTCTGATGGTCGTTTTGACGGTAACGGTTACGGTTACGGCGACGGACGAGGTACCGGAGACGCTTCCGGCTCTGGTGACATGGACACTGAGTTCACCATGACTTTCAAGGGCCGCGCTAAAGGTAACGCCAAGTCCAACTGGGACGGTAACTACAACGGTTACTACAACGGCGCTTACAACAATGCTTTCGACGGTCGCGGATACCAGAACAGCCAGCCATACGGTTACGGCTATGCTCCTGTAGCTCCTCAGGCTCCTGCTGCCCAGTAAGCTTTTTCAACACCGGAAAAAAATCCGGTCTGGAAAATAAGAAAAACCACCTGTCCTTAACGGTCAGGTGGTTTTTTATTGGATAACCCGAAATGTTCGACCATGAAAATCGAATATTGCTTCGCCGCTAATGCCATCAGGATCAACAATCAGTGTATGAGGGTCAAAGATTGAGACATTAACAGAGCTGAATCCATGGTAACGTAAAGTGTATTCGGCGATACCATCCTGACTGGATAAAGGCGTCATATACACAACAAACGGTTCACCGTTGCTGGTGATCGTTTCTCCACCCTGCAGCTCATATCGTGGTATTGAAAAATCAGTCGTGCGAAATATCCAGTTAATCTGGTTTTTGCGACCTTCAACATCCAGATAGTCCAACTCAACCCGATACTGGGTATTCCATTGCAGACGATGCAAGGGAAATATTGCATGCTCGAATTCAGTAAATTTCTGATTGATATCACTGTTTTTATTGAAATAAGCAGCCAATTCAACCTTTTTGCCATCCGGCAAGCGAAACAGTTCGAAACGGGCAACTCGGGGTGCGTCTCCTGCGAATACAGCAGGGTTGAATTGCAGGGAAACCGGGTAACCGGATACATCCACACTGGGTAACGGATCAGGGGCTTCCTCATAAAAAGCCGGACTGATTTGTGTCGCCGTATCGTAAGGCCACACGACAAAATTGGCATTGGCTGCACGCACCCGGTTTTGCGCCCGGTCAAAAAGCTCCTTACGGAGTTTTTTCTGTTCCTGGCTACAGATTTTGTAA
>JABDQZ010000090.1 GCA_013041975.1 Gammaproteobacteria bacterium | reverse complement strand
CCGCAGTCCATAAGCTGTCCCGGAAGCACCGGTAAATGCCAGCGCTACAGGCTTGTCATTTTCTGTCATTAATAGCCTCGAAAACTTATTGCGATTTTAGTTGTTCCAGCAAACGCTGGTGAGTATTTGCAAAGCCACCATTACTCATGACAAGGACATGGTCTTCGGCTTTGGCTATATCGCAAACTGTATTAATAATATCGGCTGTTGATGAGAAAACTTTTGCCTTTTCGTTCAGGGGGGAAAACACCGAGGCCACATTCCAGCTAATGCCTTCCGGTTCCATCACCAGTATGGCATCCGCTGCTTGCAGTGATTCCGGTAGCTCGCGGGCATGAAAACCCATTTTCATGGTATTGGAACGAGGTTCAAGCACAGCAATGATACGTTGATTACCCACCCTGTCACGCAAACCCTGCAAGGTCGTTTGGATTGCCGTCGGATGGTGGGCGAAATCATCGTATACCTTCACACCCCGGGCTTCACCCCGCAATTCCATACGACGTTTTACATTGACGAATTTTGACAGTGCTTCAATCGCGTCCTTGACCGGTACTCCGGCATGGCGTGCTGCTGCAATAGCTGCAAGAGCATTGCTGACATTATGATGACCAATAAGATCCCAGCTGACTGTTCCCTGGTCCTCGCCATTGAGTATCAGCTTGAAGACACTGCCATCAGCCTCGACAAGGTCTGCATGCCATTGGGCAGCGCTTTCCACGTCAAAGTGCTCCAGTTCGGTCCAGCACCCCATGTCCAGTACATCATGGATATTGCCATCCATCAGTGGCGAAATAATGAGACCCGTTGACGGCACAGTGCGCACCAGAAAATGAAACTGTTTCTGTATTTGTTCAAGATCATCAAAAATGTCTGCATGATCAAATTCAAGGTTATTCATTATCAGCGTGCGTGGATGATAATGAATAAACTTGGAGCGCTTGTCGAAGAAAGCCGTATCGTATTCATCGGCTTCAACCACAAAGAAAGCTGACTCACTGGCACGGGCCGAAACGCCAAAATTTTCAGGTACACCACCGATCAGAAAACCGGGTTTGAGGCCGGCAAATTCCAGGATCCACGCCAGCAAGGCCGAGGTACTGGTCTTTCCATGTGTACCGGCTACTGCCAGCACCCACTTGTCCTGCAGGATATGTTCAGCCAGCCACTGTGGCCCAGAAGTATACGGCAGGCCCTGGTCCAGCATGGTTTCTACTGCAGGATTACCACGCGACATGGCATTACCCACGACAACTATGTCGGGTGCAGGATCCAGGTGTGACGCATCATAGCCTTGCATCAGCTCAATGCCAGCTTCTTGCAGCTGAGTACTCATGGGTGGATAAACATTCTGGTCAGACCCTGTTACCTTGTGACCCTGTGCCCGTGCCAGCAGGGCAATCCCGCCCATGAATGTTCCGCAAATACCCAAAATGTGAAGATGCATTATTAATTTCCTATAAAAAGTGCCTGGATAGTCACGCCTGACAACACGGAATAAACCAGGGCCAGTCCCACGCCCAGTGCAAAGGAGATTTCAAGTGCATGACGCAGCACATGGGCAATCACCAGCTGCGACCAGACCAGTAGCATCAGGTAAGCCAGTGAGACAAAGGCGGGGATGTCATTACCCTGAGCATTTGGATCAAGCGTAAGCTGCAAGGGTAAAGCAATCAGACCCAGCACAATGCCACTGCCAAAAATAGCGGTTGCGGTCTGTACGAATCTTGCCGAGCGGTTCTGTATCATCAATACCAGGCGTAACATGACCAGCATGAACACCACATCGGTCATGGCCGCCGCCATGGCGGAGGCACCCGGAATCATATCGACAATACCAATGGTTGCCACGACCACATTCAGCAACACAACCAACACAAAAACCGGCATTGACGGCGGAAGATCCTGAGGTGCACGTCTTAGCAAGGAGACATCAACGAAAAAGTTGGCAAGCTGAAACATAAAAAAACTCTAAACCCGGGTTTTCTGAAAATGATATGCTGGCCAGATAATACAATTCATCGCTTTGCCTGTATGCAGAAAATTTATATTGATACGTCCGATCAACTTACTCAATTCTGTGAGACGATTAAAACCAGCTCGTGGCTGGCCATCGACACAGAATTTTTACGTGAAAATACCTACTACCCTGTATTCTGCCTGTTACAGGTCAGCAATGGTGAAATTTCCGCATGCATAGATCCCTTGCAGATTGATGACCTTTCACCTCTGAAGACACTGCTGTTTGATGAAAACATCACCAAAATCTTTCATGCTGCTTTTCAGGATATGGAAATTTTCTTTCATGAATGGGGTGATGTTCCGTCACCCATCTTTGATACCCAGCTTGCAGCAACCATAACGGGTCATGGCGACCAACTGGGTTATGGTCGCCTGGTGCAGAAAATTCTGAAGATTACACTCGAAAAAGACCAGTCCCGCACTGACTGGTCGATGAGGCCACTGGATGAAAAGCAACTGGATTATGCCCACGCCGATGTCATCTACCTTGGACAGGTTTATCAGAAACTTTCACAACAACTGCAAACCTCTGGCCGTTCAGACTGGCTTGAAAATGAATATCAACGCTTCCATTCTTCGGACACCTATAACATTAACCCGCAAGCTATCTGGCAAAAAGTCAAAGGCAGGCAGCATTTAAAAGGTATTCAACTGGCCGTACTGCAAACACTTGCTGCATGGCGTGAAGAGTACGCTATCAAGAGCAACAAACCCCGTCGCTGGATATTGAAAGATGAAGTACTGATCGACCTGTCTCGCAGAACGCCTGCGCGCATTCAGCAACTGGATAAAATCAGGGGTCTGGAAAAAGGCACGATCAAAAAAAACGGACATCACCTGCTTGAGCTGATACGTATCGCAAAACAGCGTCCCCAGGAAGAATGGCCGACAGAAAACAATCGCCCATTAAAACTAACACCTCAACAGGAAGCCCTGGCAGATGTACTGACCTGTTGTTTACGACTGATTGCCACTGAAAATGATATCACTCCCGCTGCCATGGCCAGCCGCAAAGACCTGGAAAAGCTGGTTGCAGGTTTTGATGACATCCCTTTACTGGAAGGTTGGCGTGATAAAGTCGCTGGCAAACTTTTGCAAGATGTCGTTAATAAAAAATTACTGCCGGGATGGGACAGCGATGGCAGGCTTTCGCTGATAGAGCAGTAACCCCATCAAGCAGCCAGTAACAAGCAACACAATCAACCAGTCCTTTACCCTTGCATACAACGTCATTCCCTGATGAGGAGCGATGTTGCCATCAATGACAGCCGTCTCTCCCTGCGCAGACTGTTTAAGCATTTGCCCTTCAGGATCGATGATGGCCGATATACCAGTATTGGTCGCACGCAACATATAGCGACTGGTTTCAATCGCTCTCATACGCGCAATCTGCAAATGTTGATGAGGTGCCAGTGAATCGCCAAACCAGGCATCATTGGATACATTGATGAGAAAATCAGCATCCGGTAGTGCCTGGGCGGTTTCATCACCAAAGGCATCTTCATAACAGATTGAGACGCCAGCCTGATATTTACCCACCCGCATCAATGAATGTTCTGCTTCACCGCTACGAAAATCCGACATGGGTATTCTGAAATATTCTACTAACGGTCTGAGTATTGAATCGAGCGGGGCATATTCACCAAATGGCACTAGATGACGTTTATCATAACGATCATGCACCGTACCCAAAGATACCATGCTGTTAAAATAACCATAGTCATCAGCGCGAACCGGCATACCAACCACCATTTCCGCCTTAATCAATTCGAGGCGACGCTGCAAAGGTACCATCACGCTTTCTCTGACCTGATGATAGAAAGCAGGAATGGCCGTTTCCGGCCAGATAATCAAATCCGTCTTTTCCTGAAAACTTAAGCCGCTATACAGGTCAATCGTTGAATCCAAATACGCTGGCTCCCATTTTATTTTCTGCGGGATATTACCCTGTACCATGCGTACGGAAAACTGCTCTCCGGAAGGTTCAGACCAACTGATAAATCCTGAAACACTGACAATTGCTACAACCATCAAACCAGAAATCAATCCAAAGACTTTTTCCCTGATCGTTCCGACTAACAGCACCAGTGATACACTGATTAACACCACCAGCCAGCTGACGCCAAACACCCCTGTTATTGGTGCAAAAGCAGCTACAGGTGAGCCGGTTTGTGAATAACCCAGCGACAACCACGGAAAGCCTGTCAGGAAATAACCGCGCGCCACTTCTGAAAGTGTCCAGATAGCCGGAAAAACAACCAGCAGGACCTGGACTCGGGAAAGACTGTAACGCTGGCTTAGAGAAACCGATAACCATCCAGCCAATGCATAGAACAATGACATAAACATGGCAAACAACACCGCCAGCAACATGGCAACAGGCATTGGCACACCACCGAACTGGTCAATGCTGATGTGCAGCCAGAAAGTACCGATACCCAGCAAACCCATTCCGAAAAACCAGCCAGTCCATGCTGCCTGTTTTGGGGAACACTTCATCCATAGCCAGAAAAGCAAAGCTACAGAAAAATAAACCAGCCAGAAATAATCAAACGGGGAAAATGCCAGTACTGATACGGCACCTGATAATAAAGCAGGCAGGTTATGGGAGAACTTCACGGCGAGGGACTGTTAATCAGACTCAACTTTTTCTGGCAATCGCTGAATATTGAGCAAATGTACCTTGCGGCTGTCTGCACGCTTCACGGTAAAGCGAAAACCTTCCGCCTCAACACTCTCACCTCGCTTCGGCATGTGACCAAAGGCGTTAACAACGTAACCACCAATCGTATCAAAATCAGAATCATCCAATTCCGTATCAAAATATTCGTTAAAATCTTCAATGGTTGCCAGTGCTTTGGCTGAAAAGTCTTCTTCATCGTGCTTGAGGATGGTCGCTCCCTCATCAAAGTCATGCTCATCCTCGATTTCACCGACAATCTGTTCAAGTACATCTTCAATGGTGACAAAGCCACTGGCTGATCCATACTCATCAACCACGATTGCCATGTGATTACGATTCACACGAAATTCCTTGAGCAGAATATTCAGGCGTTTACTTTCCGGCACAAACACGGCTGAACGCAATACATCTTTGAGATTGTAGTGATCACTGCGAACACAGAACTGCAAAAGATCCTTGGCCAGCAAAATACCTACGACTTCGCCCCTGCTGCCACTGACCACGGGAAAGCGCGAATGAGCTGATTCGATAATGACCGGCAGAATATCTTCCAGCGAATCATTGCGGTTGACTACCGTCATCTGCGCACGCGGTATCATGATGTCACGCACACGCATGTCTGATACACCCAAAACACCTTCCATCATGGCAAGGGCATCGGTATCGAGCAATGCCTTTTCCTTGGCGTTTTGTAATATTTCTACAATGTCTTCTTTGTCTTCCGGCTCTGCTCCAAACAGCTGTACCAGTCGGTCCAGCCAGTTTTTTGAAGAGCCGCTCGTCGGGTGTTCGCTTGGCATTATTGATTGCTGTCTTGCTTCGAGAAACGGAAAGCTATTTATTCAAAACATGGAAGGTTTGGCTATTCGGGAATATACCTATTTGTAAGGGTTCCTGATATCTAACTGTTGCAACAGTTCGATTTCAATTGACTCCATCTCATCAGCCTGTGCCGGGGTTTCATGGTCGTATCCCATGAGATGCAGCATGCCATGAATCACCATATGAGCCCAGTGAGCTGAAGCTTGCTTGCCCTGTTCCCCGGCTTCGCGGTTAACAACAGGCACACAGATAACCAGATCGCCAAGATGGTCTTGCTCGATAAATTGCGGCGCTTCAAATGGAAATGACAGAATGTTGGTCGCATAGTCTTTATGTCGGTATTGATGATTCAGCGACTGGCTCTCATCGGCGTCAACCAGTCTGATGACGACAGACCCTGAGCGTTTCTGCTGTTCAAGAACATGACCAGCCCAAAGCTGTAAATCATTGTCGTCAGGAATCTCTGAAGCGTTACAGGCACGCTGGATTTCGATATCAGGACTCGTTGTCATTTTTATCAAACTGGTCATAGGCATGAACAATTTTCTGTACCAGTTGATGCCTGACAACATCCTTCGCACTGAAAAAGGTAAAACTGATGCCATCAACCAGTGACAGTATTTCAATGGACTGGCGCAGGCCGGACTTTTGACCCCTGGGTAAATCAATCTGGGTAACATCACCGGTAATCACCGCCGTGGTTCCAAAACCAATACGTGTGAGGAACATTTTCATCTGTTCAGGCGTCGTATTCTGGGCTTCATCGAGAATGACAAAGGCATCATTGAGTGTGCGGCCACGCATATAGGCGAGTGGCGCCACTTCAATCACATTGCGTTCAATTAGCTTGTGTACTCTTTCAAAACCCAGCATCTCATAAAGGGCATCGTACAGGGGACGCAGGTAGGGATCGATTTTCTGGCTCAAGTCACCCGGTAGAAAACCAAGACGTTCGCCGGCTTCAACGGCGGGGCGCACCAGTAAAATACGGCGAATGCTGTCACGCTCAAGTGCTTCAACGGCGCAGGCCACTGCCAGGTAGGTCTTGCCGGTACCGGCCGGACCCACACCAAAATTAATATCATGCGTTAAAATCTTGTGCATATATTCTTTCTGGCTTTTTCCACGTCCACGTACCAGGCCGCGCTTGGTTTTAATGGTAACTTCCGGATAATCCGGTGATTCCTGCTTTTTGGCCAGATCACCCGTGTCCGTTGAATTGATAACCAGGTTGACCTGTTCCGGCGTGAGGATTTCCTCCTCGGTACTGGCGTAAAGCTCCTCAACCAACTGTTCTCCCAGTTCAATGGCTGTCTGTTCACCATACAATGAAAACTCATTGCCACGATTGTTAACTTCAATACCCAGACGGCTTTCAAGCAGGCGCAAATGTTTATCCAGTGGTCCACACAGGTTGGATAAACGTTCATTATTATCAGGAGTCAGTTTAAAACTGATAGAAACAGGTAGATCAGACAAGATTGTCACCCTATATCAATCGGGCATCAGCCGATCGCTGTGTTGGAAGAAGACTGCATTTCACCACGCAGTGAATTTGGCAATGCCTCGGTAATCAGTACGTCGACAAACTCACCAATCAACTCTTTAGGCCCCGAGAAATTCACCACACGATTATTTTCTGTTCGTCCAGCCAGCTGCGTGTCATCTTTTTTGGATGTTCGTTCAACCAGAACAGACTGAACCGTACCGACCATCTGTCGGCTGTAGCGCATTGCCTGGTTGTTGATCTGGCTCTGCAAACGGGCAAGACGCTCCTGCTTTACTGTCTGAGGCACATCATCCTCAAGCTCTGCTGCTGGCGTGCCGGGACGGCGACTATAAATAAAGCTGAACGAATGATCGAAATCGATATCTGTAATCAACTTCATGGTGTGTTCGAAATCTTCATCGGTTTCTCCCGGAAACCCTATGATAAAGTCAGAAGAAATCGTGATATCGGGACGCGCTTCGCGCAATTTTTTGATTTTCTGCTTGTACTCCCAGGCTGAATGACCACGCTTCATTTGCAACAGAATACTGTCTGAGCCCGACTGTACGGGCAGGTGCACAAAACTCACCAGTTGCGGCACATCCCGGTAAGCTTCAATTAACGAATCTGAAAACTCCACCGGATGCGAGGTGGTAAAACGAATACGGTCAATACCATCAATGGCAGCCACGTATCGAATGAGTAATGCCAGATCAGCAATTTCACCATCGTGCATCTGGCCACGATAGGCATTCACATTCTGCCCCAGCAAATTGATTTCACGAACATCTTGAGCTGCCAGTTCCGCGACCTCTGCAATCACATCATCGAAAGGACGGCTGATTTCTGTACCGCGTGTGTAGGGTACAACGCAGAAGGTACAGTATTTGGAACAGCCCTCCATAACAGAAACAAATGCCGTGGGGCCTTCTGCACGAGGTTCAGGTAAACGATCGAATTTTTCAATCTCGGGAAATGAAACGTCAACAACGGCCGTGTGTGCTTTTTTGGCCTGTTCCAGCATTTCTGGCAAACGGTGCAAAGTCTGTGGACCAAATACTACATCAACAATAGGGGCACGCTGACGAATCGCGTCACCTTCCTGGCTGGCAACACAGCCACCCACACCAATCATCAGCTGGGGGTTTTTTTCCTTTAACGGACGCCAGCGTCCTAACTGGTGAAAGACCTTTTCCTGGGCTTTTTCCCTGATAGAGCAGGTATTAAGCAACAGCACATCTGCCTGTTCAGCATCATCAGTCAGTTCGAATCCCTGGGCTTCATGCAGAACATCGAGCATTTTCTGTGAATCGTACTCGTTCATCTGGCAGCCGAAGGTTTTAATGTGCAGCTTTGGGGACACGCGTTTTTCTCAAAATCTTTAAAGGGTTGGTAATTTTAGTGATTTGTCAGGGTATTGCCAGTTTTTTGGAGATCGCGGGGTTGAAGCATCAACAAAAGCCCACATTTTATAGAGTGACAGGGGGGAAGCTGAGACTCTGCCCTGCCCGTTAATCGCCGTAACAAAGGAGGTGTATCATGAGCCTGGTACGTTATGAACCCTGGAGCCTCTTTGATCAATTGCGTCGTGAAATGGATACCAGCCTCGCGACCAGCGATTGGGTTCCAGCTGTAGATATCAAAGAAGATGACGATCACTTCATGATCGTTGCCGACATCCCCGGTGTAGCCCCCGAAGACATCGAAGTTCAGATGGAAAATGGTGTGCTCACCATTAAAGGAGAAAGGGAAACTGAAAAAACCGAGGAAAAAGATGACTTCAAACGCATCGAACGCAGCTTTGGCAGTTTCTATCGTCGTTTCAGCCTGCCTGAAAGTGCAAACCCTGAAACCATAGAAGCCAGAAGCAACAACGGTGTGCTCGAAATCACCATCGGCAAACAGGAAGAAACCGAGCCCCGGAAAATTTCAGTTCACCATTAAAACAGCTGCTGCCTGTCATCTGACAGGCAGCTTTTTATACAATGAAATCAGCTGGTGAACTTGACCAGGCGAGTGACCTGGATGTCTGACACGAAGACCACGCCGGAATGCTTATTGTAAAAAGGCGCAAATCCCTCAAGGATGGGATTAACCAATTCCTCGGGAACGGCTGCAATAATCATGATCAACACAGCCTCTTCATTGAACATCAGATGGCCACCATGAAAACCATGACTGCCTTTACCCGAAAGATTGTTGATAATGGTATAACCCTTGACCCCGGCATGATCAAGTAGATCGGTGGCAAACTCCTGGTGCTCGCCTTCCAGGATGATTTCCAGTTTCTTTAACTGGTTAAAGTTCAGTTCTTTCATGATGCTAAAGTCTCCTCGGGCTTCGCGGCTAATTCGGTAGACAGCTGGTAATTATGTTTCCACTCGCCGCGTTCGTACAGGGAAACGTTATGGGTTTCAGGGTCCACGATCAGCATGCGTATCCAGGCGTTTTTCACAAGGTTCTTGACGGCCACAACAGAATCAAAAACCTGTTTCGCATGATCAAAGGGCGCTTCAACCAGCGTGATCAAACGGATCGGCTCGTGATAGGGCAGACCATCTTTCAATACCGTTTGCGAAGGCAGGCCTGTGCGCAGGTCACTTACATTACCACTCATCACCCCGAAACGACCGGCCACATTGTGATTGACCTTGCTGCCGCTTCCAAAACGCTGGTTATCCACGGCGGAGAAATAGTGCTCCATGTTGATCCACTGCCCAACCACGAGTGGTCCAGTCATGATGGTTGCCAACAGGCGCCCCTTGGGATCAACGCGATAGTCGTAGGAATGCAGAAAAGCGCGGCCATCCAGGCCAAAGGACTGGGTCAGGTTTCTGCGACCAATGACAAAGTAGGCATTACGTGACAGTCCCCACTCGGGACGCACCTGGGACCAGTCCATCGAATTGCGTTGGGCATTGCGAAAAGCAATAGCCGGCTTAAGTTCTTTGTCGGGGTGAAGTTCCAGTGTCGGAACGCGTTCTGTTGCACAGAGCCTGGCAGCTGCTGTAAGCCCCGTATTCAGACGATCAATGTACATGAGGTGTGTTGATGGGACCAGATCCATATCATGCAGACTGATCTGATCGGTGGTCGTATTGTGGAAAGCTGGAATGAAAGCCGTATCATCCGGGATTTTTATCCCCTGCTTTACCAGTTGGCGACGCACCTGTGGCTTGTTTGCCATTTGCGCCAACACGCGACCACTCACCAGGCCATGGTTACCTCCACAGGCTCCGCAGTCCAGTGCAGACTCGTAGGGATTATTCTCAGACGCACTGCCATGTCCAACCAGCAAAACGAATCGTGAAAAATTATCCACCAACCCTATGGCACGTAATGCCGAACCAACGTAAGTTACCTGCTCATCAAGAGTAAAACCAATTCTTCCCAGACGCTCCAACTGCATATGAGCAAACGAATCATTAATCCGGTAGTGCTCACGCAAGCTCTCAATAAATGCATTCAAATCTTGGTCACCAAGACCCAGGTTATCTGCACATTCGGGTTTGAGCGACTCGCGCCCCAAGGCAAGTTCGCGCAGGTTGCGCACCAGGTCGTCTGATACCTCTTCGGGCTCCCGGCCAAGTTCGTGAACAACCGCAGCAAGAATCACCGCACGCTGTGTGGCTCGCAAAATTGAATCAGCCTGCTCGCGACTCAGTTTATCCAGTAACAGACGGGTTGTCGGCTTTTCCGGGTCCAGATGCTTACGCCAGTGGGTATAGGTATGCGGCGCCACCGTTTTACCAATCATGTCAAAACCAAACAACAAACCGATGGCCTCAACCGTAACGAAAGGCGCCAACACCGATTCCTTGAGTTCGTGCATGGCCTTGCCAAGCGTTGTCAGTGCCGCTTCATCCTTGATCTCCGTGACACTGATTTCCGGTACCAGGTTCTTCGGTGTCAGAATGACCGGACACAGGTGTGTTTCACTGCCCTTACCCAACTGCATGAAACTGACGGGCACACCGAAGAAGCCGGCAATACCGTATGTTTCATAATCGCCTACCGTCTCAAGATTACGGCGAATGCGCTCCGAACGGGTATCGATACAGAAGAGAGCCTGAACGAAGGGTCGCTTTTCACGCGCCGGCGCAGATTCTAGTGTGACGCCTTTCATCAGGTGTTTTATCGCCTTGTCCTCCATCGCACGCAAAAAGATCAGTCCCTCTTTTTGCTCGAAGGTGCGTATGATGCCAATCAACTGCTCCAGCTGATCAACTGACAAGGCCTTCAACGCGGACTCGGCACCGACCCTTCCAGCCAGTTCCAGCAGTTTGTCTGCCTGGCTTTTGGCCTCGTGCTGCTTTTTCTTCAACGCATACTCGGCGAAGACCTTTTTAAGATTGGCCTGGTTACCACCTGCAATCGCCATATCCACATTGTGTGCCATCTCCGGCAAAACACAGCCTTGGTTAAGTTCGGAGCGTAGATAAGATTCCTCAGGAAACTGATCAATGGATGAGGCAATCTCGTCACGGGTGCAATGCCCCTGACACTTCTCATTTTCATGCAGCAGCGCCAGCGCCAGCGTCATACGAATCGCCAGGTAATCAACCAGGTCACCCGGGAAACGCTGTGTCCAGTAGTAGTGTTTGGCACTGGCACGCCAGCGGATAAAACCGACCCAACCATGCAGTCGCACCAGTTCGTTAGTGAAATAACCCAGCCACTCTTGTTCCGGAATACCCAACTGCTCGAGTACGTAGGCAATAATTTCTTCCGGCGTATCGGCCTCATCCAGAATTTTGCCAATGCGAACCCCGCGCACGAAAAAAGGTACATTGCGACTAACCACATCACGCCACGCCTTGAAGAACCCAAGCTGGCGTTCCGGCATACTCCAGACTGACTGCCCTTCATCAAAAAAATCAAGACAACTATTGATTACCAGATCATCCAGCTCATCGCCCACCCTGCTACCAAACAGGATATCCATGGCCTCGTAGACCAGCCTGTCACCCAGTAGCTCATCACGCAACAGCTTACTGGCAGACGCTACAGCTTCATCTTCTGTTGCTGCTATCGATTGCTGGTTGAGCGCCGCATGAATATCCGAAACCTGTGCCATATCGAGTCTGCTACAGATTGGTGTGGGCAACTGTAATGCGAGCGCTTCAATCATGGCATACATGTCGATGCCCGGAACCGTTCCCCGCTTGGCAACGAAGCGCCTGAAACCCTTTCTCAGGCTTTCATGGTCGACTTTACCTTCAGCGTAATAATGTTGGTAAATTTTTCGAGGCAGGTAAACGCGCCCGTGGAAGAGTCGCTTACCCTCTTCAACGGCCTCGTTGAATTTCAGGTGTTCCAGGCCATGCAAGGGATTATGGTGAATAAAGGTGCGCATCGGCCAGAAGAAAGGTATAGGCTCGGCTGCCATATGAATGGTTGAGCGAATCCTCAGTCTGGTACCCAGGGTGATATGCATTAGAAGTTCCCCGTCAGAGTAAAGCCGGCACCTACCAGCAACAGCATCAATGCACCAAAGCCCCAGGTATATATCAGTGACAGATCCTCAATCACCTCAGTGGATGGATCACCTACAATCATACCCTGGATCAAGCGCATGCCGGCCCAGCTCCAGATGACCCATAAAACCACCAGAGTCATTGCGACCAGCGGTTGCGAGGCAACCAGAATATTCAACATCCCGAGAAAGGCCGGAAAAACAGGTGTTGCCACAAGGGCCAACACTGTCACTACGAACACGCCACTGAAACGCGGGATGGTCTGTGCAAGACCGCCATATAATTCGGTATAGGCAGCACCGTAACGCTTCTCCAGTCCGCCAACCAGTAGCACCAGCAACAACAATGGTATGCCAAACCAGAAAACATACAGCGTGGTGTCACTATCAGCATACATCAGGGGCAACCACAAACAGGCCCATGCCGATGTGGCAAAATAGCCGGACCAGATTCCCACTTCACGCATTGCCAGTAAACGGAAAGCGTAGAATACGGCGGTTGCCAATACCCAGCTTACCATCCAGTCGGGCACCTCTGGTTGCAGTATCCCGTACAGGTAAATACCGGTCAGCGGCCAGCCCAGCAGTAACACCATGCGCAGCAAAGGGTGTTTCAGCCTGGCATACAAGCTATTGAAAAACATGCTCAGGGGGAAAAGCGGAAGAAAAATGGCAATCAGCAGAAGACTCAAATACGACATGTCCATCATCCCCATCTGAACCAGACGTTCATGCGCGCCGATGCTGCCAGCAGTCGACGATGCAGGCCCGAGTAAAAATCAATCATGTAGAATTCACGGGATATCAGTGAGTAGAAATTCATCCACCAGTGTGACGGCTTCTGGTCGATCATGGAACCAAGTTTTTCAACACGATAGGCTCTCACCCAGCCGAGCACAACGATGATCGTGGTTAGCACCACCAGGGTATCGAACCAGACGATCTCGATGCCTGCCGCCCTGTATAGCTGGGAAGCAAATTCCGGATCTTTATAGAGAAATACATCGAAGGCATGGCTGATCAGGGTGTAGCCCACCACGACCACGACGAAAGACACCAGGATCAATCCCAGCAGACGCCATGGATTGGCGGCTTTCATGTGATAGGTGGAGAACAACAGTTGCGCACCGGTTATCCAGCCGTAAAACAGCAGGATAATGGCTCCCTGGCGCTGATAAAGGTCAGGCGCGACCCACCAGTGGGTTAACACCAGTACCAGCACGGGAATGACAAGGGTAATGCCCACCATCATCAGCAGTGGCTGCTGCACCTTGGGCGCTTCACGCTCCACCACAAAGGTATAGAGATCGTCTTTTGGCACGCCATCATTTTGCCGCGCCTTACCAATGATTCCCCCTGCGCTCAGGAACATGGTGCCCTTGAACAGGCCATGAGCTATGAGGTGGAAGATTGCCAGCGAGAAGGCGCCCACGCCACATTCCATGATCATAAAACCCATCTGCCCCATGGTCGAATAGCCGAGCGATTTCTTGACATCGTTTTGTGCCAGCATTAACACTGAACCAATGACAGCAGTTACCAGACCCACAATAAAAACCCAGTGCAACACATCACCGGTATGAATATACAAGGGTGCAAAGCGATTAATCAGAAATCCGCCGGAGTTAACGATGCCCGCATGCATTAACGC
>JABDQZ010000075.1 GCA_013041975.1 Gammaproteobacteria bacterium | reverse complement strand
GGATAGGATTGGCATGAAGATTTTTTGCAACAAAAAACTGGATATGAACCAATGGAAGTAGAAGGCAGTTATTTTTCCGGAATATTATTATGGATATGTTCTGCAGTTTCTATTTCTGGCGTGTTATTGGCACTGAAAATAGCACCCTGGAAGCTGATTGCGGATAAAGAACATCTCAATGTCTTTCTTGGTGCCTGCGTTTTTCTTTTGGTCATGTGGATGATAAGAGCACCAGTGCATGAAGGCATTGAATTTCATCTACTGTTTCTGACAACATTAACCCTGATGTTTGGCTGGTCACTGGCAGTCCTTGGTGGAACGCTGGTATTGCTGAGTTTGAGTATTGCAGGCATTAGTTCCTGGGCTGGCCTGCTGGTTAATATCACCAGCGTGGTATTGATTCCGGTAACCTTTTCGCAGATTGCTCTGGTACTCATTCGTCACTGGTTTCCGAAGCATTTCTTTATCTACATTTATTTGAATGCCTTTTTGTCGGGTGGCATGGCCGTGCTGATATCGAGTTTCCTGTCCAGTCTGTTGTTAAGCCTGACGGGTCTGGCAACATTTGCCATGATGTGGGATACCTATCTGACCTATTTTCCACTGATGTTTTTCCCCGAGGCAGTACTTAATGGCTGGTTCATGACCTTGCTGGTCAGCTATAAGCCTCACTGGGTGATATCATTCAGGGATGAAGACTATCTGCATGGTAAATAACCGTGTGTTTTAAAAAACGAGGTAATCAATGAGCTGGTGGGGAAAACTGGTTGGTGGGGCGTTTGGCTTCATGCTGGGCGGACCGCTTGGCGCTATTCTTGGTGCAGCGCTGGGACATAATTTCGACAAAGGCCTGAAAGGCTTGCCTGATGATGAAGCCCTGGACCCGGGTGAACAGCAGCGTGTACAGATGGCATTTTTTACGGCAACTTTCAGCGTCATGGGCGCCGTTGCCAAGGCTGATGGGCGTGTTACCCCGGATGAAATTCGAATGGCCGAAATTGTCATGCGGGAAATGGGGCTTGATGGTGAAATGATCAAGACTGCCAAGCGTTTATTCGGTGAAGGTAAACAGGCAGACTTTCCGTTGGATGATGTTCTTGACCAGTTCAAATACGAATGTCACCGTCGTCAAACGTTAATGCAGATGTTCGTCGAGATCCAGTTACAGGCAGCCTATGCTGATGGCAAGCTCGACGCTGCGGAAGCTTCTTTACTGAAACATATCTGTCAGCGTCTCGGCTTCCCTGAATTTATCTACCGTCAACTTGAACAGCGTATTCGTGCCGAACGGCACCATCAGCAACAAGGCAGGACAGCGGCTTCAGCTGCCGGTATGACACTGCAAGATGCTTATGCCATCTTGAGTGTAAACAGTAATACGGCTGATCGTGAGGTGAAAAAGGCCTATCGTCGGCTAATGAGTCAACATCATCCTGACAAACTGGTTGCCAAGGGTTTGCCTGAAGAAATGATGAAAGTGGCCTCTCAGAAAACCCACGAAATCAAGCAGGCGTATGAAAAAATCAAAGAGCATCGAGGTATGAAATAAAGTTAACAGGCTCTCCGGTTTTGACTATGATTTAATCATTACAATAAAAATACGAACTCTCTAATGGTGGCTATATGACTGATTTGCTTGACCCGATTGTCCTTAATTTCCTTTATGCTTTTATCGGCGGCGTGATGACATTGTTCTTCATGTGGATGGGTTGCCGTGTGTTTGGACATATTGTTACCTTTAGCATTCCAGATAAACTGGCTGAAGGTAATGTGGCTGTTGGTCTGATGATGATGGGTATCTTTATTGGTATAGGTACTGCGCTGGGATTGGTCATCGGGCTTGGTCTGAACTGATCGGGTCTTGTCCGGGCATGCAGCTAAGCAGAATATCCTGGCTTTTCGTTTTGGCATTTTCCCTGCCAACAGCCTTGTACGCCTACGTGCTGGAAACTGACAAGCATGTAAAGCATAAGCACTGGACAAAAGATTACGATGTGTATTTCAAAAAATACGCCAAGCATTATTTTGGCCCGCATGTTGACTGGCACTGGTTCAAGGCTCAGGGAATTGCCGAATCCAACCTGAACCCGAAAGCGAAAAGTCCCGTTGGAGCCAAAGGCATTATGCAAATAATGCCAGCAACCTATAAAGAGATCCTGAATAAAAACCCCCACATCCCGGCAACGGATGAGCCTCGCTGGAACATTGCGGCTGGCATTTTCTATGACCGCATGCTGTATCGAAAATGGAAAAGGAAAAAAACCATTTCAACTAAAGAGCGACTATCGTTTTCGTTTGCCTCTTATAATGCCGGCCTGGGAACCGTGTTAAAAGCCTTCAAAAAAGCCTCCAAAAAACATGGTGATGTCAAGCAATGGCAGCAGGTGGAAGGTTTTGCACCCGGTGAAACCCGTTTCTATGTGAAGCGTATCCATAACCTGATGAACAAGGAGCGTTAAAGTGGTTATAGATTGCGGTCATTTGATAAT
>JABDQZ010000072.1 GCA_013041975.1 Gammaproteobacteria bacterium | reverse complement strand
GGATAGTCCTGTCGCCAGCCTTCTTCGGGTCCAAATACTGAACCACCATAATAGAACTTCATGGCCAACTGGTTTCTGGCAGGTAGGTATCCGGCGTTGGCGGCTCTTATCCACCAGAAATACGTTTCCTGACTGTTTCCTTTGTTGTTGTAGATTTCGCCCAGAATGGACTGGGAATCCTGGTGGCCATTTTTTCCTGCTTCCAGGCAGGGAGCCAGGGCTTTTTCATATTCGGCATTATCAAACAGCTTTTTACAAGTCTCCACTGCAGTGGATGCATAACCGTTTGATATTAACAATAAGCCAATCATTAAAGCTGCAGTTCTCAAAGTGTATTTCATGGTTTCAGTCTTCTCACGGGCCTGTGCTTCTGTTCCAGTCCATCCCATCCCAATACCTTGCCTTCATCAAACCATACGTGGGAATGCAGTTTGGATGTTTTATGGTAATACCAGGTGGTGAAGATCGCTTCTTCTACTCTGGCAGGTTTGCCAAGTAACTTGCGCACATCTTCAAAGCTCATACCCTGTCTGATGCGGCTCCACAGGATGCCATCTTTCCAGCGATCGTCAGCAAATTTTTCATCCAGTAGTTTCTCCAGCTTCTCTACACGGCTTTCAAGTTCAGAAACCTGCCGCTTCAGGGAGGGGACATCATCTGCCTGGGCCAGGCTGGAGGACATCAGTAATACGGATAAAACCATCAATGCGACAACGCGTGAATTCTTAAACAATGTATTTCTCCCTATTGTCTAAATGAAAATACCGGAGGTATGAGGCCTCCGGCATTGTCAGATTCTATCGAAAGCGATGTTTACTTGGAATGAGGTACAGCTGCTTTGTGAGGTGGGCTGCTGGACTCCATCGCTAAACGTTGTTCTTCGATTTTAAGCTGGATAGATAATCTGTACTCCTGTGCCAGCTTGTTGTTTGACTCCAACTTTAATGCCTGGTCCAGGATAGGAAGAGCATACTCATAGGCACCAGAATGGTCATAGAGGATTGCCAGCGCAATATACAGCTTGGGATCGTCTGGTGAAAGAGATATGGCATCCTGCATGGTCAGGATCGCCTTGCGGTAATCACGCATCTGCAGGTAGACACCCATCAGCTTGCGGTGCGCTTCCAATGATTGGGGATTTTTATCAATCACATCAGTAAGAATGGTCTCAGCACGCTTCAACAGCTCCGTTCTCTGGGTAGAAGCAAAATCCATGGGGACGGCCTGGGCATAAAGTTCCAAGGCTTGTGTGATTCTGGCGGCCTCGCCAATGTCCTTATCAGCGCCTGTGCTGGAGGCCGTCGCCACTGACGCGACGGATAACATCATGACAAATATAAAATGTGGGAACTTTTTCGAGATCGACTTCATATTTTTATCCTCGGATTAACTCGTGTTAACTTGTTCTGGGATCTTAAAATAAAAAACCCCCGGAATCACCCGGATCCCGGGGGGTTAGTTACGCTTTATCAGCGCGGTTAGCAGTTTGAGCTCACTTGCTGGTACCCACTTTGCCTTCCATCTGATCTTTAAAGCGAGAAACTGCGGCTTTACGCATTTTCTTTTGCGCATCAGTTAGCTTGTCAAGATACCACTTGTGGTCATCTGAGTTAAGCATGGCATCCAGCGCTTTCTGCAGGTTATCTGCAGCCTTGGCTTTTTCACCGCCAGCTTTCTTGCCTTTGGCAATCAGTTCTTCCAGCTGTGGTACGAACTTGGAGTACCAGTGCTTGGCCAGGTCGTAAGTACCATGCCAATGGGTATAGTCAGGACCCATCATTGAGGCAGCGTGACGAGCACGGCGACCTTCATGATGCCAAAGTTCGAACCAGGTCCAGTCGATCTTGTTGGAGAACTTGGATGGCTTCAGCAAAGGTTTCGCTACTTTCATCAGTTTCAGACCAGGTTTGGCATATTTCTCATTGTAGAGATTGACCAGGGCGTCATACTGGGTATAGAAGTTCTCAATCCAGTTTTCACCATGACACGCCTCGCAGACATCTTTCATGTTGTCACGACGCTCTTCCCATTTGATTTCCTGACTCTTCAAACCATATTTCTTGTCTGAGACTTCCGGACGGATGGAAACCGGCGGACGGTTGTTCCAGGAGATGCGGTTACCAATATCATGAGTCACAGGCTGTTTCTTGGTGGCACTCATGTGGCAGGTCGCACAGGTTGGAGCAGCAGTATAGTCTTCGCCCACGATCCACTTGGGGCTGTCGAGGTTCATCTCGTCTTTGTTGGCATGGAAGGCGATACCGTGCTTGGATTCCTCGTAGATTTCAATCTGAGGATGGTCTGGACCCATATGGCACTTACCGCAGTTTTCTGGCTGACGCGCCTGGGCGATGGAGAACTTGTGACGAGAGTGACATGCTGAACAGGAACCCTCGGAACCATCTGTGTTGATACGACCAATACCCGTGTTGGGCCAGGTAGCAGGATCAAGTTTGCCTTCACCGATCACTTTGACCTGGAAACCATGACACTGCCAGCAACCGCTTACCGCCGCTGGGGATACACCATCAGGGAAAGCCGGGGTTTTCAGCGAGTTATTGCCCTCAATTACTTCCGCCAGCAGGTTATCCAGCGAACCGATGATACGTCCACCCTTGGCGTGGTGAGATTCGACAAACTCGGTTGTAACCTTTGAGTGACAATTTCCACAGTCTTTAGGCGATACGATAATTGAGATGTGTTTTTTGACTTTCTTGCCGTCGTGGATGTATGCGTCTAGATCTTTTGGATCGGCTGCGTGACACTCGTAACAACCTACATTGGCGCCGTAATGCTTACTTGAGCCCCATTGCTGGACAATGCCCGGGTCGTTTTTCTTGTGACACTTCACGCATTCTTTTGTCTCTTGCGACATTTCATCCGGGGCTCTTTCGACCGACGCTGTTGCCAACCCTCCGGTCAGCATCAGGGCGGCTCCAAGCCCCATTAACCATTTCTTCATGATTTTCTCCCTTGTGTTTAAGTACTTAGTTAAAAATTGCCGGTAATAAAATACCGAATCCTTGATCAATGGATTGTGAAGTACCTCAGATCTGAAAGTAGGGAGTAGCCTTTCACCCTCCAACCCGATACTGGAATTTGTTGTTAGTATTATCGGGACTGCATGGTCCTGCCAGGGCAGATACTCATATCAGTTTGAGGTTTTCCACGCACACACAATAGCACTACGAAATAATCTGAAATTGATCTTCGTCAATTAACGATAAGGTATTGATATTTAAAGGAATTTATACCAATGAAGGGGTAGATTTTCAGGATGGAAGTACCACCAAAGAGGTACATGTATCGAGGTATATGCTTGGTTTTCTTAGCGCCAGTCCTTTTTGAAGTCAGGCATATCGACATTCTTTGCCTGTGAGAAATTGGCATTGACCACCGTTGCTGTATCCAGGTTGACTCCACTGAAATTGGCATCGGTGACATTGGCCCCACGCAGCACGGCCCCCCCCATTAATGAACCACTTAAATTGGCATTGCGCAGGTTTGCAGCCCGAAAATCAGCCATGCGTAACACACTTCCGGCCAGGTTGGCATTGTTCAGCACGGCTTCGCGTAAATGGGTTCTTGCAAGAATGGTTGAGTGGTTGTTTTCATCATTCGACAGGTTGGCATTTTCCAGCTTTGCATGCACCAGGTTGGCTTCGTTGAGATGACTTCCCGAGAGAATGCAATTGCTCAGGTCGGCGTTGCGCAAGTAGGTGTTGGTCAACATCGAATGGGTGATGCGTGAACCTGAGAGATTGACGCGGCTCATGTTGGCGTTGGAAAAATCGGCATCCTGGCTGATACAGTCTTTCATCTGCGCTTCGTTTAAATCCACACCACGAAAATCGCTGTAGGACAGAATCGAATGATTCAAATCAACATTGCAGAAGGTTGCCGCATCGGACGGACGGTCGCTGCCGGCTATGGCGCCTGTCAGGTCGGCATGAGATAAATCGGCATCACACAGATGGGCGCCGCGTAAATCGGTATTACGCAGTTTTGCATTGCTCAGGTCGGCACCGGTCAGATCGGCATAGCGCAGGTCGGCTTCAGACAGGTCCATGCCGGAAAGATCCGCATTTGCCAGTCCAGCTTCGGGTAATGACGCTCCAAGTAAAGAGTCTTGCTCAATGCTCCAGAGTATTTCGCCGGTGAGTTTATTCTTGATGTCCATTTTTATCTCAGTTTCTCTAATACATAGGCTGCAGCAATAGTACCAAAAGTTGCCGTCACTGGCATGGATGATCCCAGGCCACCACAATTCAGTGACTGATTTGAACAGGTTTGCGGCCTCTGGTGTCTTAATGAGCCGTCATCCCACTGGAAAACCTGCTGTTCATCAGACCACACGCTGGCTATGCGAAATTTTCGTTTAACATTGCGTGGAAAATTATAGCGTTGGCGCAACAAACTACGGGTTTTGGCAAGCAGTGGATCCTGTTCGGAACGGGCAAGGTCAGTTTGTTGTATGCGTGATGGATCCGCTTTACCACCTGCTCCGCCAGTGGTGACCAAGCTGATGTTACGACTTTTGCAGGAATGAATCAGGGCAGCCTTAAGGCGAAAATCATCGATACAATCGATAACAAAATCCATGTCGAGCTTAATAAGTTTTTCAATATTCTCCTGACTGAGGAAGTCATCGACCAGATGTACGCTGCAATCGGGATTGATCTGGCGGATACGTTCAGACATGACCTCAATCTTGTTTTTCCCCAGCGTTGAAGACAAGGCCGGTAGCTGGCGGTTGATATTGGATTCGGCGATATGATCCATGTCGATCAGGGTAATTTCTCCGATAGCGCTGCGAGCCAGTGCTTCAACAGCCCATGAGCCCACGCCACCAATACCAATAATGCAGATGTGAGCTTTGGCATAGCGTCTGAGCGAATTTTCACCAAACAGGCGCGAGATGCCACCGAAGCGTCGTTGCAGGTCTGGTGAATCGGAGTTTTCCATGGACGGGATTATGCCTGTAAACTGCGTTGGGGATAAACAACTAAACCCTCTGACCCGACCTGACAAAGGGACAGGTTCGCGCGGGGTTAAGGACATAAAGGATAAAAGCTATTGAGTTTCATCGATCGTATCAACGAATGTAATAATTTTACCTCTGCAGGATTCGTCCCCTTTATGCTTGAAAATCAGTGTATTGGGCTGGTCAGGTCAGCGTTTGCCAACTCCCTGGCAAATTATCCGCAAGCTTTCCAGGTCAGTGACCAGTTAATTACCCTTGATGATAGCCTTGAGACGCCGCAGAGGCGCAATCAGGTGATGGTTGAAACGGTTCAGGTATTAATCGATGATGGTTTAGTGGCTTACACTCTGGATGAGCCTTATTCCGTTAAAGGCCATAATAACGAGGTTTTCTTTGTTATTGACCGTGCCCTGGTGCCGTTTATGGGGTTTCGCAGCTTCGGGCAGCACATCAATGGCTATGTCAATAAGCCTGACGGGCTCTATTTGTGGATAGGAACACGTGCCCGCGACAGGCGAATTTTCCCCGGAATGCTTGATAACATGGTTGCCGGTGGACTGCCTCATGGCCTGAGTTTGCAGGAAAATCTGGTCAAGGAATGTCATGAGGAAGCCGGAATGCCTGAAAAACTGGCTCTGCGGGCGAAACCGGTGTCAGCGATAACCTATAATGCAATCAGCGAGAAAGGATACAAACCCGACACACTTTACTGCTATGATATTGAATTATCGGAAGAATTCACTCCGTTGAATACCGATGGCGAGGTAGAAAAATTTGAACTCCTACCCGTGGCTGATGTCATCAGTAAGGTCAGGCAGGGCGGTTTGTTCAAGCCGAACTGCAACCTGGTACTGATCGACTTCTTTGCTCGTCATGGTTTACTGGATGAACAGCAGCCGGAATTCCTTGAAATACAGCAGGGATTGCACGTACCTTTCTGGTACAGTCGATTTGAACAATGATTATGAGATGTTACTGAATATGTTTAGAAGTTTTATAGCGCTGCTTCTGATTTCTCTGGGAGCTCTATTGCAGGCCAAGGTCACCGAGGTGCCCTTGAGCGAATTGACTGCCAGTGAACTGCATGGTGATGCCAGTATTATCGTGACCCAGTTCATGAAACGTTATCACTATCTCCACAAGGAGATTGATGACGATACTTCTGCCGAGATGCTGGATCGTTACCTGGAAAGCCTTGACCCCAACCGACATTTTTTCAAAAAAAGTGACATTGAAACCTTCGACCAGGTGCGTTTCAATCTTGATAATGCCTTACTGGCAGGTAAACCGGATATCGCTTTCGAAATCTTCAAGGTCTTTCGTAAACGTGTAAACAATCGCATTGGCTATGCAATCTCATTGCTGGAAATGCCATTTGATTTTAATAGAGACGAAAGTTATTTGTTTGATCGTGAAAAAGCGCCCTGGGCTGAAACCGATAAAGAGCTGGATGATATCTGGCGCAAGCGTGTAAAAAACGATTATCTCGGCCAGAAGCTGGCTGACAAGACAGACAAGGAAATCATCAAGTCATTGACCAAGCGTTATGAAGGCATCGTACGCCGTACCAAGCAACTGCATGCCGATGATGTATTCCAGTTGTTTCTTAATGCCTACACGCTGGTCGTTGAACCTCACACCGCCTATATGTCAGCGCGTGCTTCAGAGAATTTTGATATCAACATGAAGCTGTCGCTGCAGGGTATCGGTGCCGTGCTGATGTCTGAAGATGAATATACAAAAGTACAAAGTGTTATTGCCGGTGGCCCGGCTGAAAAGAGCGGGCAGGTAAAGGCAGACGATTTTATAATCGGCGTAGCCCAGGGAATTGATGGCGAAATGGAAGATGTGGTCGGCTGGAGTCTGTCTGATGTTGTGCAGCAGATCAGAGGTGACAAGGGAAGTATCGTGAGACTGGCCATTTTACCCAAAGGCAATAACAGTGTTCCGTCAAAGGAAATCGTCATCATCAGGGATGAAATCAAGCTGGAAGACCAGGCTGCAAAAAGCGAAATTATTGAAAATGTTGAAGGACTTGAAGGGCTGAAAATCGGTGTGATTGAGATACCGGCTTTTTACCGTGATTTTGAAGGGATGCAGAATAATGATCCCAAGGCCCGCAGCACGACCCGTGATGTAAAGGAACTGTTGGCAGACCTGCAGGCCAAGGGCGTTGATGGCATAGTCATTGATCTTCGTAACAATGGCGGTGGTGCCCTGTCTGAAGCGACAGAACTGACCGGGCTGTTTATTGAGCAGGGGCCAATTGTGCAAATCAGGGAAAGCAGTGGCCATGTTGATGTGAAGTCCGATGAGGATCCCGCGGTTTATTATTCTGGCCCACTGGCCGTACTGGTCAACCGTAACAGTGCATCTGCTTCTGAAATTTTTGCCGGTGCCATCAAGGATTATCATCGCGGTATTGTTATCGGGGAGCCGACATTTGGAAAAGGCACAGTACAGACACTGATTGACCTTGGACAACAGATTCGCTCCAAGGAAAATCTCGGACGCTTGCGTTTGACCATGGCACAATTCTTCCGTGTCAATGGTGGCAGTACCCAGCATAAGGGTGTAGTGCCGGATATTGTGTTTCCATCAGCCAAATGGATTTCGGATCATGGCGAACGTTCTCTGGACAATGCCTTGCCATGGGCAAGTATCAAGCCAGTACCCCATGAACTGCGTGATTTCGTGACAGTTGACCATTTAGTGGATGCCCACAAGCAACGTATTGCCAATGATCCTGGTTTTAAATTCATGGAAGTCCAGGAGAGACTGCTGCAAACGATTCGTGAAGAAAAGGTGGTCACGTTAAATGAAAAGGAAAGAAAAGTAGCGTGGGAAAAGCGTGAAGATACGAGAATAGAAAACAGAAACGAGTTTCGCAAATCACGTGGATCTGAGTTGATAACAAAAGACCTGTCAGACGAAGAAAAAGACAAGCTTGATGAAGAGGATGATGAAGCCCTGCAGGCCGTTATTCTCAATGAGTCTGCGAGAATTCTGGCAGACTACATTAAAAGTAAAAGTATGAACGAGCTCCAGTCAGCAATGACGAATTAACGCACTCGTATCCATATCTGCTTTGAAATGACGGCAACCAAAAATCCTGGCAGCCTGGAAAGTCTGTTTGGCTTTTAGTCGACCACGCTAATCGGTCATCTTATTTCCTGAAGACTGTATCTTCAATAATGACCGGATAGTAGTAACCGTAGCCAAAGTCCTTGTTGGTAAATAAAACGCCTTTGGCAATAACCTCATCGTCGACTGCAACACCAGCATGCGTTGTGCGGAAGATAAGCTTGTTGTTTTTTTCCAGTTTGGTGCCAGTGCCATCTTCAATATGAACCCAGTCACGTCCCATGATCTGCTGGCTGACTTTTACAATCTTTCCTTTAACTTCTATAACCTTTCCACTGAGCTCGGTTTTTTTATCGAACACTTCCCTGATCGAAAATTGTCCAACCGACTTTCCGGGGTCCTTTGATTTTTGAGGTTCAAAGTGTTGTTCCAGTGTTTTCTTGTTTGGAGAGGCTGTGGCTTTGGCCTGGGTAGGTAACTGGTTTCCCTTGTTGATGGCTTCAACAAAAAGTATTCTGTCAAAAGTCCGGTTTAAAGAGCGGCTGGTAAAATCTTCCATCAGCATTTGTTCATAAAAACTGATTTCCTCGCCAACAGTGACCTGTGTTTCAGGCAATGCAATCCAGTAATTAGCCCCTTTTTCTTCGACCCGAATATAGGTATAGCCAGCACTGGACATGGTTTCCACGACCTTCGCAGTATGTGCGATAGGTCCGGGGTAGGAGCCGGATTGGCTATTGCTGAATGACCATGCCTGTGTTGTGTTCAAGGTCAGGAAAATTGTGAAAATCCAGGCGGTCAGTTTTACATTGTTCATGTTTGTTTCTCCAGGTCGGAAAGTCAGGCGCGTTGCACAGACTACCTTAAATGCAGAAGCAGGCAAATTTTAAACCTTGCAAACTATGCTCCAGATCAATGAATGTTTATGCGGGTGACTTGTTTTTTTTGATTTTGCAGGGTTATGCTGGTGAAAATTTCAAAGATTATCAGACCATGAAATATTTCCCGATTTATATAGTTTTAATCATGATTTTAACTGCCTGTGCTGAAGACAGGGAGGAACTGGTACCCATCACAGAAAAGGAGAGGCAGGCACTGCTGCAGGGGCAGCAACAGCAAACCCCGAGTTCATTAAGCGGAGATAAAGATCATGCAGGACCCAATCCTCACGCCAAGCTGAGTCCCGCCCAACATATTGCGGTCGCTCAGCAACATGCCAATGAAGGCAGAATACGCGAAGCGCTCGATATACTAACCAGGGCCATGCTTGAAAATCCTGATAACTCCGACCTGATCGGTACGCGTGGCAGTATGTTGCTGGCACAGGACAAGGTTTTTGATGCTCTGGTTGATCTTGAGAAGGCAGTCACACTTGCACCTGACAATGTGCTGCTTTTGATCAATCGCTCGCAGGCTTATCGAAAATTCAATCGTCTTGAAGAGGCGATGAATGACCTCAACAAGGCTGTAAGTCTTAATCCTGAACTGGTTCCGGCGCGCTTCAATCGAGGCACCCTGTTATATGGAGAAGGAAAATACAATGAGGCACTGGCTGACTTTGATGTCTGCATCAAGGCTGCGCCTGATACTGCCGGCCCGTATTTCAACCGCGCGGTTACGCGTGAGGCTGCAGGAGATCAGCCTGGAGCTATCAGTGATATGAACAGCTTTCTGCAGTTATCAGACAATCCTGAGTGGAACAAGGTTGCCCGGGAAACACTGGCCTCCTGGAATGCTTCTGACAAAATGCAGAAATAACTGATTGAATTGAAAGATTTATTCATGTGGTAATTGCTGATTGAATGATATGTTCAATGTTTAAAACCCTTCTGAAACTGAGGGAACCAATGTTTTTGATACAGGTCAAAATAGCAATGATCTGATCCAGCTTTTTTTCTAAAGGAGTGTTAGGCTCTTTTCCCATAAGTTTCAAACTCAGGAGATTGGTTCATGAAGAAATTCACTATGTTTGCCCTGGCTGCTGCAATTGCAATACCTGTTTTCAGCGTTGATGTTGTGGCTGAAGAGAAAGCTATGACTGAAGAGAAAGCTATGGCTGATGCCAAGGCGATTAAAAAAATGGTTAAACGGGGTAAGAAAGTTGCCATCAAGCAATGTTTTGCCTGTCATGACATCACTGAAAACAAGCAAATCAAAGTGGGGCCTCCTCTATGGGGTATCTATGGTAGTAAACCCGGACAGGTTGAAGGATACCAGTATTCAGAAGCCCATTTGAGTAAAGCAGACTCCATTGTTTGGGATGACGCCACTCTGGATGCCTACGTACAAGATCCCAAAGCCCTCATTCCAGGTAACAAAATGGTCTATCCCATGCCTGGTCTTCCTGTGATGAAAGAAAAACACAGGAAAAACCTGATTGAATTCTTAAAAACCCTGAAAGACCCGGAATAATTTTCAGAACCTATCTATTCAGCATTCGCTGGATAGATACGCCTTTCTTTTTCTTCAGCAGTAATAAACTATTACAGTGACATTCTTGAAGTACTGTCTTTGCGTACCGGTTTTTCTCTGGTTAATGATTTCACCTGCCAGTGCAATCTCTGCACCACAATCCGTTAAACTCTGTAAAAGTCAAACTTTTGGAAACAGCATTTTCCGGGCCTATGCTGATCCGAAGCCCGTTACTGAACAGGCTATTACCACAAACGGTGGTAAAAAAATCAAACTCAACAGTCTTCCCGGGCCCCGTGCACTGCTAGTCAATTTCTGGACGACATGGTGTACGCCATGCATTGAAGAAATGCCATCGATGGATCGCCTTCAAGGTCGTATCTCTCGTGATCAGTTGCTTATCCTGCCACTGGTGAGGGATGGCAAGGGTTTGTCTGAAGCAAATCGTTTTTATCGCGTGCATGAACTGGTGAATCTGCCCATTGCAGCCGACCGTTTTGGGAAAATCGCTCATGATCATCATATTGGCCCTGTACCTCAGACACTTTTCGTTGATCAGCAGGGGATGGTAAAAGGGCTCTTGATCGGCGGCGTTGACTGGGAAAGTAAACCCGTTCTGGAATTACTGGACTCGTGTCTTGAGGTAAATATCAAACAGCAAAAGTCTGGCTAATTTTTCATTTTTACTGAAATTACGCTATTGGGAAAAATATGAAACGTGCAGATATTTTTATTCTGGTTTTGTTGGCGCTATTGTCATCAGCCGTCACGGCAGAAGACCACGAAGATGCCGTCTATCTCTATCGTTCCAACATCATGGAAATGGCACAAACACACCTGAAAGCCTTGCAGAAATACGTCAAGGGTGAACTGCCAATTGAAAAGCATGTTCCGAAACATGTTGATGCCTTGTTGGCTCTTAACAGTATGTACGAGGATCTGTTCCCGGCTGGAAAACAGCATCCTGAATCCGAAGCATTGCCTGCGGTCTGGAGTGATCCAAAAGGTTTTCGTCAGGGTATTCATTATAATCGCAAGCGAATCATGGCCCTCAAACAGGTTGATCCAGCGGATATGAAAACCATGAAACGCGCTGTTAATGAGGTGCGCATGAGTTGCGGAGATTGCCATTATTTTTTCAAGGAGGGCAAATGATTTTTTAAAGTTAAATGGATATTCAGGGCAAGCTTTTATTTTATCAGTACGTGTTTCATGGTGTTTATCAATTTATCTATAAGAATGGGTTTCTCCACGACCGCATTCATACCTGCTTCAAGATAAATAGCTTTCTCATCATTCATGACGCTGGCTGTTAAACCGATAATAGGCAGATTCTTATATTTCTTGCGTATGATTTGGGTAGCCTCGATTCCTCCCATAACAGGCATATGGATATCCATTAGGATGACGTCAAACGTCTGGGTATCAATTTGCTCAAGTGCGGTTAGGCCATTTTCTGCTTCAGAAATTTTATGACCGGATTTTTCCAGAAGCGTCGTTGCAGCTAAACGATTGATAGGATCGTCATCAACGACCAAGATCGACAGTTTTCTATTAATTTCCGGGTTAACTTCCGTATCTATCGGGACATCTTCCTTTCTTGGTACCTTGAGCGTTGTAGTGAATGTAAAGCAACTTCCTTTTCCTGGTTCAGAAGTCACCTGCAGGTCACCTTGCATAATGTCAGCAAGATGTTTGCAAATAGCCAGCCCAAGGCCGACGCCCCTGCTTTTAGCGGTGCGATCAGAGTCAAGTTGTATAAAAGAGTCAAAGATGGTTTCTATTTTATCTTGTGGAATACCGATTCCGGTATCGCTAACGGTAATAGATAATTGAAATAGCTCTGGCTTGAGCCATTCTCCATCAATACTGAGCTTTACCTCTCCGTGAGGCGTTGATTTAGCTGCGTTACTGATCAGGTTGGTGACAACCTGCTGCAAGCGTGCCGAATCACCTTCCAGGTATTCAGGCAGATCGTTACCTGTTTCGGTTACCAGTTGAGTCTGTTTATCCTCAAACAGAGGTTCGGAAATGTTATGAATATCAGTGATCCAGTTAAATGTTTTGAAGGGCTCAATATTCAGGGCAAGTTTTCCTGCCTCGATCTTGGATATATCAAGTAGATCAGCAATGAGTGACAAAAGACTTTTGCTGACACTGTCCAGCGTGTCCAGGTAATGTAGCTGCGTTTCATCCAGGTCTGTGCCACGTAAAACCTGGATCATGCCGGTCACGCCATTCATTGGGGTACGTATCTCATGACTCATATTTGCCAGAAACAGGCTTTTGGCCCGATTTGCTTGCTGTGCCTGGGCTACCGCTATATCCAGCTCTTTAACAGTACGAGATAACGCCTCTGTTCTTTCATCGACCATTTGATTTAGCCGTCTGGTATTCCATATCAGGATGAGCACCACAAGAAACACGACGCTCAGTATTCTGATTAAAAGGTTCCAGTCCGTTTGCTTTTCCATGCTGGCTTTAGTCCATTTATTGAAAATGACATTTAAAGTGTCTTTATCAATACTTTTTAGTGCTTTATCGAGAATGGATATAATTTCCGGAGGTAGTTGTTTACTAATAGCGATTTTCAGGTGATATCGATAATCCAGTATCAACCCGATTTTTAAGTCATTAAATCCCTTTTTCTCAATGAAATACTTTGCGGTGACGGTATTGATGGCAAAAAAATCGATTTCTTTATCAGCTAAACGTGTGAAGCCATCCTGCGTTGAGTCTACATACACATAGTGATAATCCGGCTTTGTCTCTTCTATGTACTTGCCTAGCCCACTGTCTTTTACAATGCCTATTTTTTTTGATTCAAAATCCTTTTCAAAATCCAGATAAACGTTCTTATCGTCAAATTGGGTGATGAGTGCTGCCGGGTAAGTGTAAATATCTTGCTGGGTGAAATTCAGGTAATTTTTTCTTTCATCGCTTACCGTGATAGCACTGAACATGTCGGCTTTTCCGGCTTTGACTGATTTGACTGATTCGGACCAGGTGTCGGTATGAAGCGGCTCGAGTTTGATTCCTGTTGTGTTTTTTATAATGTCGAGGATGTCAGCAATTATGCCAGTATGACTGTCAATTTCATTTTTCCATTCGAAGGGTGCCCAGTCCGGGTCATAGACATAACTTAGCGAAAATTGCTGATCAAGCCAGGCAAGTTCGTTGGTTGTGAGCATTTCCCTGAACTTGGAATGATGCTCTTCAACACCATGATTCTTTGCCTGAAGAGATAGACTTAACAATAAGTTAAGACATAAGAAAAACAGGATTACAGGTTTCATTTAATTTTTATGCGTCGCTTTTACTTTTTATCGACACAAATTATTCATTCTGAAGGCGGCAGTTGAGCAAAGTGGACATTTGTGCGTTTTCAAGTTTCCTCGCCAGGTCACAGGCATCGGCTTCAGGTTGACCCATATTCAGGTATTCGGGGACTTGCATTTTCTGGTGGGAGTCGGCGCCGTTATTTAGCAGAAGGGTAACGATGTCACTGTTACCCGTATTGACTGCGTACATAAGCGGGGTGAGGTCTTCATTACTGACTCTGTAATTGATATCTGCCCCGTTATCCAACAATAGCTTGAGTGCCTCGGTATTTTCTTCGCTGATGGCGGTTTGCAATAATGTTCGGCTATACAGTGTCGTCGAGTTCAGGTTGGCGCCAAGCTTTAAAGCTTCTTTTAACTGGCTTTCCCTGTTTTCAACGCCTGGTGCAAACAGTACATGCTGTAGCAATTCACCTTTCTCGATGGCTGCTTTGTAGGCATCACAGCCGGCAGTTGAGCCATATTCACAGGCCAGCCTGGTGTATCTGTAAGCCTCGACGATGTTTTTTGAGTCAATGCCGAATTTGGGCTCTGCTTCAAAATGAGCTGATGCCAGTGTCAGGCAGAGATCGGCATTTTTCTGTTGTACACAGTACTCATCCAGTTTGTTGCCGGCTTCTTTGTAGCGTTGATGTGAAATCAGGGAAATAATTTCTGATTGCCAGCGTGGCGGAGCGCCTGTAGCCAGTAATGTAGTGGGTAGAACGATCAGCGCCAGGATCGCGACAAGTGGTTTTTTCATGGTATTCCTTTGGTTAAATCAACCGTAATGCATAGCGCTTCATTATTACCAACTATACTGAGCTGAAACAAGTATCGGTTTGGGTTTGGTTTGAGCATGCTTATATTTTTCAGAATTTATTTATCAGCGCTGATTCTTTTTCTGGGCATGATGATGGCCTCTCCCACCGTGGTGTCGGCTGATAAAGGCTTTGACGATCCGAACAATCCCGAACTTTTTATTCCATCACAAAAAACCAACAGTAACTGGCTGGAGGCCATCGGCCCGGGGCAGGGACCGGTACGGCGCAGTTCGACAAAGTCGGATGTACACGAGGATGTGGCGTCTTTTTATCACGCCCGCTACTGCCTCAGTTGTCATGAAGGGCAGCAGAATAACCTGCATTACGCCAGAACCGAGCTGATTTGTCGTGATTGCCATGTTTCCAAGCCCGTAGCTGGAATACAGAACCCTATTGCAGCCGCTTATGAGGACCACAGGCACGAGAAAGTATGCGCCAAATGTCATGAAGGTGCAGGTGCCGGTATGGGCAGTTATGTGGTTCATGAAAGACCGCCGTGGTCTGAATATACACGAAACGATTTTCCGGCGCTCTATTGGGCAACCGTTTTAATGCTGCTGCTTGCGGGTAGTGTATTCGTGTTCTTCATGCCCTATACAACGGTCTGGGCCTGGCGCGAGATCAAACATCATTTTCACAATCGACATGTAAAGAACACCTCATCAGCAAGTGGCACGCTGGTTGAGCGCTTTACCCGCAGTGAGCGCTGGATGCATACCATCCTTATCATTTGTTTCATGGCGCTTTCGGTCACGGGTGTGGCCTGGATGTATATCGAAACTGCTTTTGGCAAGGCACTGGTGGCACCTTTTGGCGGAGCCGATGGCGCTGTCTGGGTTCACCGTGTTTTCGGTTTGATCCTTATCACGGTTTTTGCAATTCACATTGTTTACATGATCCGCTCTGCACTGGGAAGGAAAAAAGGGCATCTTACCGGGCCCGACAGCCTGGTGTGGACCTGGCGTGACTTCAAGGCTGTTCACCAGCACATGGCGTGGTTGTTTGGTCGCAGGCAGCATCCGGTATTTGACCGTTGGTCATGGTGGCAGAAATTTGATTACTGGGCCGTCTGGTGGGGGCTGGTAATTGTTGGTACGACTGGCCTGTTGATGTTCGATTCAGTAGTGACGACTTCTGTACTACCGGGCTGGATCATGAATGTGGCGCGCTGGGTACACAAGATTGAAGCAATACTGGCGATGGCGCATATATTTGTCGTTCACTTTTTCATTGAAAGCTACCGGCCCAGTGCTTTCCCGCTGAATGCACATATTTTTCACGGCGCTGCAGAGCTTGAAGCGCTTGAAAAAGAGCACCCGGCCTGGGTTGAGCGTATGAGAGAAGAGGGCAAACTGGAAGAGCGTATCATTAAACAGCCACCAAAGGCTGTACAGTTTGCGTTCTTCGGTTTTGGTCTTGCAATGGTTGCTCTGGGTCTGTTGTTATTGGTTGGGATGATGGTTTATGCCGTGGATCTGAGCTTGTAGTTACCATTTGGGGCAACGCGTAAAGGTAAACTCATAGGTTTTATCGTTCCATGCGCCTCCCCAGATTCTTTTAAGCTGCATGTTTTCTCCATCCAGGCGCATCTTTTCAGTCACCGGGCTTCCCCAGCCACGTATGGTTTTGGTCACACATTCAGTAAAGTTTTCATTGCATTTGAGAGCAACATCAAAGCGCTGACCGCTCCTGCCACTGATAATCTGCAGTTTATCCGTGTCGAGCCTGTATTTGGTCACTCTGCGTTTCTTTACCTTGCACCATTCTCCCAGCAATGTTGCGGGCTCACTCGTTGCAACTACTTCGCTGCTACTGGTTTGCGTGGGTTTTACTTCGGGAGCCTTGCAGCCATAAATGCTCAAGGTGGTGATTAGAATCAACAGCCACTGGCTATGTTGAACTGAGAATGGGTTCACTAACTTCACGCGATGTCTCCTCACAAGATGCGCAGTGATAATACGCCGCTGTTCTGGATGGGTAAACCGGTGCAGGATTGATCGGTGAGACTGGAATGGTTTGTTCATCTGCAGATGTGTAATTGAACGAATCATTCAATTCAAGGCTGTTAAAGGATGGTCTTTGCGAATTTTTTTCTCTTAATAAGGATGCAAACTACCTCTAATGGGATAGATCACGTACCCCCCCATAAACCACTGTAGGCAAAGCATTTGTCTCTGAATGTGACGAGTTGAAACGAGCCGTTTTCAGGTTTCTTTAGGAAAAACCTCACTGCTGGTATGTATTTTGCAACTATATGCGCGTGTGTGCATTGCGCGAGATTTTTAGACGTCAGTGAACACATCCTTAAATCACTTGAATGTAAGGGAGAGAAACATGAAACGCCTAGCACTACTTGCCGTAGTAGCGATGGTCGGTTGGGTCACCGGAGGAAATGCTCTGGTTCCGGTCGCCGAAGCGAAAGGCAAAGCCTGTCTGGCATGTCACGAAGGTATTGAACGCTTCAGTGACGGCGTCATGCAGGAAGACATCGAAAAGATGGGTGCCGAAATGGGAGATGCAGCTGGTTGTGTGGTCTGTCATGGCGGTAATCCAAAAGAAGAGAAAGACAAGGCAAAAGCTCACATGGGCTCACCTAAAATGCTTGCCAAAAAAGGTGGTCCTAAAAACTTCTTGCCAGATCCAGGCGCTATGCCGGTTAACGACCAGGCCTGTGGCCAGTGTCACTCCGGATACTTTGACCGTTTGAACAAGTCCCTGATGAATACCGAAGCCGGTAAACTGCAGGGTAACATGTGGTCATGGGGTGTTCAGAAAGACATGAAGGTTGTCTGGGGTAACTACAACATTGTTGATGATGATGGTCCTGTGCCTCTGGTTGGTACCAAAGCGTACAAGAAGTACATGAAGGACTTTGTTAAAAAACATCCAGACCAGATGCCCAAGAAGCTGAAACAGCTGCCCCAGGTAGACCTGTCCAAGCTGACTGAGAATCCTAACCATGCCGGTTATACCTACTCTCGTCATGACTGCCAGCGTTGTCACGTTGGTGTGAATGGTCGCGACAAGCGTGGTGACTTCCGTGGTGCTGGTTGTTCAGCCTGTCATGTGCCTTACTCCAATGACGGCTTCTACGAAGGTGCTGATCCAACCATCAAGAAAGATGAAGCCGGTCACGTGCTGGTTCACCGCATGCAGGGTACTCGTAAAACCAAGGTTAAAGTGGGTGAAGTTGAGTATTCCGGCATTCCTGTTGAAACCTGTGTGTCTTGCCATAACCGCGGTAAACGTGTTGGTGTGAGCTATCAGGGCATCATGGAATTCCCATACGGTTCACCTACCACTGGCAAAGGCAAGAAACAGCCTAAAATGCACACCAAGCGTTACCTGTTCATTAAAGAGGATCTTCACCATGAAATGAAGTCTCTGCCAGGTAATCCTGAAGGCGGCATGCTGTGTCAGGACTGCCATACCACCATCGATCTGCATGGTGATGGCAACATTCCTGGTACCACGCTGGCCCAGGTAGAGGTTGAGTGTGAAGACTGCCACGGTACCTTCAACAAGCTTCCATGGGATATGCCTCTGGGACGTGGTGAAGAGTTCGGTGGTGAGATGAAAGACGGCATGCCAGCAGGCAATGCCCGTGGTCTCGCCCAGAAGTGGCCTGAGTACATGAAAGATGCAACTCAGTACAAACCTGAAGATGGTTACCTGCTGACTGCCCGCGGCAACCCAATGGGTAACGTGGTCAAGAAAGGTAAAGAGGTTGTGGTTCACTCTGCCAACGGTCTGGACTTCAAAGTACCTCTGCTGAAAACCATTGGTGACGAAGGTACCTTCAAGTCAACTCTGGCAAAAGTCTCCATGTTCCTGATTCCACAACATCAGAACAACATGGAATGCTATGCCTGTCACGCCGACTGGGTTCCACAGTGCTATGGTTGTCATGTAACTGTTGACTACTCTAAAGATCAGAAAGGTACTGACTGGCTTGTTAACGCCAACAACCGTGATCCAAAGACAGGTCTGACGCCTGATGCACCTCCAGGAACCAATGGTATGAAAAGTCCTGGTAAGGTCTCAGAGACCCGTTCCTACCTGCGCTGGGAAACTCCTGTGCTTGGTATAAACGGCGAAGGTCGTGTTAGTCCAATGATGCCTGGTTGTCAGGTTACCACTACGATCATTGATCCTGATGGTAAGACATTGGTTAACAACAAGATCTGGGATACCCCTGAAGGCCCTGGTATCGACACCGCAGCTGTACAGCCTCACACCGCTGGCCGAAGTGCCCGTAGCTGTGAGTCCTGTCACGACAACCCCAAAGCCCTTGGTTATGGTGTTGAAGGTGGTCGCTTCCTGTTAGGTGCTGATAAGGACTTTGTTCTCGATCTGAAAGACTCAGCAACTGGCAAGATCATTCCTCAGAAAACCCAGGTTCAGATTCCAGGTATTCCTGGCCTGACTCATGACTGGGCTGCGATTATCTCTGAGGATGGTGAACAGTTGACGTCTGTTGGTTCACACTGGCCGCTGACTGGTCCTCTGCCTGAGGAAAAACGTGATGCTATCGAGAAGACTGGTGTCTGCCTCGGCTGTCACGAAGAGCGTTTCAATCCTGAATTCTGGAAGAAAGTATCCACACCTGGTGTGATGGATAGTTTTGAACACCAGCAGTTCATGAAGAAAGCGCTTAAAGCGGTTGCTGATCAGAAGAAGTAATTTCTGAGAAGCGTACAGGTGAATAACACCTGACTGAATGGAGTCAGTCCTCTGGACTGGCTCCATTTTTTTTTCAGAATTTTATATAACAAATAATGTGAATATTGACTGTCTTCAATTGAGGCAAGTCATGTATATCAAGGGTAGTTTAAGGCAGTATGCCTTAAGACCTGAACAGGCGTTCAATTAACGCTGAACAAAACTGTAATTGGTGAAATGTTATGGCTAAGAAAGCTTTCAGTTGGTTTGTACTTTTTGTCGGTATCGTAGTCGGTATCATTTTCTGGGGAGGTTTCAACACCTTCATGGAATACACCAACAGTTATGAATTTTGTATTTCCTGTCACGAAATGAATATCGTGAAGGAAGAGTATCAACAGTCAGTTCATGCACATAACCCTTCTGGTGTGCCAGCTGTCTGTTCTGACTGTCATGTGCCCAAGCCCTGGACTGAGAAGCTGGCACGAAAAATCATGGCATCAAAGGAGTTGTATCACAAGGTTATCGGTACAATCGATACGCCGGAAAAATTTGAAGCTCATCGTCTCGAGTTAGCCCAGAATGTCTGGCGCAGTATGGAAGCAACGGACTCGCGAGAATGCCGTAACTGCCACACCAAAGATACCATGGTGGTTGAGAAGCAATCCGCCAAGGCCCAGAAGATGCATAAGCGTTTGTTAAGTGGTGAAGCAACCTGTATCAACTGTCATAAAGGTATTGCACATAAATTGCCAGACATGGAAAAAATTTATACCGATATGGAGAAGCGATACCAGGCTAAAGCCTATGCCGCTCAACTGGGTGATAAAGCAGTGGTGATTCTGAATGAAGTAGAAATGGTAACAGCTGCCGGTAGTGAGGAGTCTTTGGCTACCCTTTATGGCGGCACGCCTTTGCGTGTTATCAAACAGGAAGGGGACTGGGTTCAGGTTGCCAGTGAAGGCTGGGACCGTGAGGAGGGTAGCCAGATCTATATCGACTTTAACCGTGCAGTCATACTGGCCAAGATGAGTTTTGATGGTATGGAAAAGGTTGAAAAACTTGAGACCAAACTGGAACCGGAATATGAACTGAACTGGAATCGTATCAAGCTTACCGGCTGGGTACCCCGTACAGCTCTTGGTACGAGTGACGAGGAGTTCTGGAATTACGTGACTGGTCTTTATGATCTCGATTGTAACCTGTGCCACAAGACGTTCCCTCGTGATAAGTGGATTATGTTTGACTGGCGCAATAACCTTAAGGAAATGCTTCGCTTTACCAAGCTGAGTCCTGAGCAGTTGCAACTGGTCACAAACTGGGTACTGCGTGGTGCTCGTGATGACGCGGAGGGTGATTAATGCGAAAGCTACTGTTAAACGCTAGTCTTACGGCAATACTGGTTGCTGGTTGCAGCACGATTTTTGCTGCGGAATCTAATGGTAAGATGATGGATTCCAATGCCATGTTACCAGAGGCTATATCGGTGACGCCGGTGCCTATGACAGGAAATAAAAAGAGCCACCTTTTTGAAGAGCGTGCTGGAACCTGGAAAGCCACCTGTGACAGAATGGAAGACAATAAAGTCTATTGCCGCATGTTTCATATTGAGCAGTTTGGTGAATGGAAAGCAAAAAACTTTGTTCAAATCGGACCTGCCTGGTCGCCGAATGCTGTCGGTTTTGTGATTGCTACTTACCTGGGTTTCAAGGAAGGTACCACGGTCACTCTGGGTATCGATAAGCATGAACGTCATGAGTTTACCGCTCCCCGTGGTAATAATCTGATGACTTCTCCGGAGGTTGCAAAGAAAATCCTTGAGCAAATGGAAAATGGCAGCAAGGTGGTTATTTATTTCAATTCCTACAGTGGTGTTCAACAGCTTTCACTGGCTGATTTAGGGC
>JABDQZ010000065.1 GCA_013041975.1 Gammaproteobacteria bacterium | reverse complement strand
ATTCGGCATTACCTATCAGGACTGGTTCTCTGAAAAGTCCCTGGTTGAATCAGGCGCAGTTAACAAGGCTATCGACAAGTTGCGTGCTGCGGGTCATCTTTATGAAAAAGAGGGTGCCTGGTGGTTCAGGTCAACAGATTTTGGAGATGAAAAGGATCGTGTAGTGATCCGTGATAATGGCCAGATGACCTATTTTGCCTCTGATATTGCGTACCATATGCAAAAGCTGGAGCGCGGCTTTGATCGGGTGATTGATGTCTGGGGAGCTGATCATCATGGTTATGTGCCGCGAGTGAAAGCGGCTCTGGAAGCCATGGGTGAGGATAAGGATCGCCTTGATGTTTTGCTGGTGCAGTTTGCTGTTTTGTATCGTTCAGGTGAAAAGGTTCAAATGTCCACGCGTTCGGGGCAGTTTGTGACCTTGCGAGAACTGCGCAAGGAAGTCGGGCGCGATGCGGCGCGCTTTTTCTACGTCATGCGCAAGTGTGAGCAGCACATGGATTTTGACCTGGACCTGGCCAAGTCACAGTCCAACGATAACCCGGTATATTATGTACAGTATGCTCATGCCAGGGTATGTTCGGTGATCCGTCAGGCGGGCGAAAAACAGCTGGCAGTTGAACCTTCGGCCGGTATGAAGAATCTTGAGTTATTGTCTGAAGAACATGAAATCGTCCTGATGAAACAATTGTCGCGTTATCCGGAAGTGGTCGAGATCTCGGCAGTGAATGAAGAGCCGCACCAGCTGACACATTATCTGCGTGACCTGGCCAATGATTTTCACAGCTATTACAACAAGTCCCAGTTCCTGGTCGATGATGAGAAACTGCGTGATGCCCGCATCAAGCTGATTCTTGCTATACGTGAAGTGCTGAGAAATGGCCTGAACCTGATCGGTGTTTCTGCGCCGGAACAGATGTAGCAGTCGTAATATATGACCAGAGATTATCGAAAACGGGTTGAGCCACAGGTAAAACCCAACAAGCCTCCCGTTCCAGGCTGGGTACCTTTTTTTTACGGTTTTTTGCTCGGCGCAGTGCTTGTTGCGGTTGGCTGGATCGTGCTCACCCCTCCAGGTACTGAGCTGGTGATACCTGATTATCTTGCAGCCGGCAGTTCCAGCAAGCAGCTAGCCGGCAAAACTCAGACAACGGATGAGCAAGAGCCGGAGCGTCCCCGTTTTGATTTCTACCGCATTCTTCCCGAAATGGAAGTGATTATCAGTGATGATGAAACTGTCATTCCAGTGATGGATGATGAGCCGGAAACGTCTGTAGAAATCAGTGACAAGGTCAGTTATCGCTTGCAGGTTGGCTCTTTCAAGAAAATGTCTGACGCTGACCGACAAAAGGCGCGTCTTGCTCTTCTGGGCGTGGAGGCAGAGATACAGAAGGTGAATATCAGGCAGGGTGGTATCTATTACCGGGTGATGACACCGCCGATACCAAGCAAAAAGGAACTCAATGCCAAGCGCTCAATGCTTCAGAAAAACCGCATCAATTCCCTGGTTGTGCAGGTCAAAAGCTAGTCGGGGGATGTTTTTTTCAGCCAGGCCCTGACAGTGCTGACCAGTTCAGGCTCAAGCCCGGTGTAATAATGATTAGCGCCTTCGATCAGACTCTGTCTGAAGTAGCTATTTTCAGCATCAACGACTATCGCTTGCTTGCGCGAGTCTGCACCTGAAATAACAGGCCGGATATCTCTCGAGCCATAAATATCAATCACTGGCAATTTTAATTGAGACAGACTTGCAGCAAAGTTGGCAGGTTGCTTGTGATTCATGCTGATGGTGATCAGTGCCTGGAATTTTTTTGCAGGGGCAGTGGTGAGGTAGCTAACGGCCATGTTCGCTCCCAGACCGTGACCGACGATGGCCAGGTTGTTGTTTTCCTTGTCCTCGAAGAACTTCACTGCTGCATTGATCCTGGCGATAGCCTCGCTGGCAAGCACGGCATAAACCACCTCAAGTTCAGGAAATATGGTTCCACTACTGTCCATGGACGGAATGGGCATTTGCAATGCGAGTGTATCCCAGCCACTTTTGGTCAGAAGGTTTCGTATGGGTTTGATAACGGATGGCGAGTCTGGATTCTGGTCAAGGCCGTGAAATATCAGTACACCACCCTGTGTGACCGGCAGGGCTGATTTTTGATAAATTCCGATAAATTGCTGTCCATCAGCATCAAGCTCAATGATTTCACCCTGTTTCAGCTGTTTGCGGATTTCTGCCTGAATACGGTCTTCTTCAGCCGTATTGGAGGCCTGAATGGCAAGCGGCAGAAAAGGCAGCAATGAGACCACAAGAAACAGCCAGCCGGTTTTTTTTGTCATTATTGATCCTGATTGCTGAAAAAAATATTTGCTTGATGTACAGTCGCCCTCTCGAATTCTTTAGCATTATATCAGGAGATGACCATGGCTTCAGACGATCTGATTGCACCATCCATCCTTTCAGCCGACTTCGCCATGCTGGGTGAAGAATGTGACAATGTTTTGGCCTCAGGTGCCGATATCATTCATTTTGACGTGATGGATAATCATTACGTGCCCAACCTGACCATTGGTCCTCTGGTTTGTGATGCCCTGCGAAAGCATGGCATTACCGCAGATATTGATGTGCATTTGATGGTCAGCCCGGTTGATCGTATCGTGGGTGATTTTGCCCAGGCTGGAGCGAGCTACATCACCTTCCACCCGGAAGCTTCGGGTCATATCGATCGTACGCTGCAGCTGATCAAAGCTGAAGGCTGTAAAGCCGGCCTGGTTTTTAACCCTGCCACGCCATTGTCCCACCTGGACTATGTTCTGGACAAAATAGATATGGTGCTGCTGATGTCCGTAAACCCCGGTTTCGGCGGTCAGAGCTTTATACCTGCAACCATGGACAAGCTGCGTCAGGCGCGCAAGATTATCGATGATTCCGGACTGGATATCCGCCTGGAAATTGATGGCGGCGTAAAAGCTGATAACATTGGTGAAATCAAGGCCGCAGGCGCTGATACCTTTGTTTCCGGGTCAGGTATTTTCGGTGGTCGCAATGAAGATGATGCCAACAAATATGACAGTATCATTCAGAAAATGCGCGATGAAATGGCAAAGGTATAACCCCTTAAGCAAGGCCATTTTTCAAATCTGAAAACTCATTTAAAAACGGGCTTACTGAATGGTAAGCCCGTTTTTTATGCAAAATACGTAGTTATGATCAAGAAACCAAAAATGGTGCTTATCGATGTTGATGGCACACTCGTTGACAGCGTACCTGACCTGGCCTGGTGCGTTGATGAAATGATGAAGACCATTGGGCGTGAAACCCATGGTGAAACCAAAGTCAGAGACTGGGTTGGTAATGGTGTTGAGCGGCTGGTGCGCCGTGCCCTTATCGGACAGCTCGACGGAGAACCGGATGATGCCTCTTTTGAACAGGCCTATCCGGTATTTCTGGATCTCTATGCTGAAAACACCTGCAAGCGCTCTGTTCTCTACCCCGGAGTTGAAGAAGGTATTGCCTACATGCAGTCACAGGGCTACAAACTCGGCTGTGTGACCAACAAGGCCGAACAGTTCACTTTGCCAATTCTGGAGCAACTTGGCATTCGTGACGCTTTTGGCATCGTCGTTTCCGGCGACACCTTGCCAGTGAAAAAGCCTGATCCACAGCCATTGCTGCATGCTGCCGAAAAACTGGGTGTGACTGCGGGTGATTCGTTGATGCTGGGTGATTCGCAAAGTGATGTCAAAGCGGCAAGAGCTGCAGGTTTTCAGATTATCTGTATGAGCTACGGCTACAATCATGGCGAGGATATCCGTAGCTACAATCCCGACCTGGTGATTGATTCCATGGCAGAACTGAAAGAGGTTCTCTAACCGGGCATTAAACGTTAATATGCCTGTAAATAAGTTTTCCACAGGATAATCTAATGTTTTTTCGTGCAATTCCCCTGTTTGTCGTATTACTGGTAGCCTACAACATCACCATGTTGACCGGTGATATCAATGCTAAACTGGCAGCCGAGGTGTATTCAGTAGGACTGGTATCCGGAGCCCAGTGGTCCTTCACGGTCAGTGATCTCTATATCATACTCGGGGTGATTGTTCTGTACATCGAGGTATTCAAATCGACAAGAACCGGGGTTTCTTCAGTCATAGACCACAGCTTGTCTATGGTGGTTTTTGTTCTGTTTCTGATCGAATTTCTGGTGGTTAAGGACTGTGGAACGTCTACTTTCTTTATTCTGGGACTTATGTCGCTGATAGATGTCATTGCAGGATTTACCGTTTCGATTGTTGCTGCAAGAAGAGACTTTGCGTTGGGCGGTGAATAGTTAAACTCTGAGTTTCTCTAATTTGCCATTGATTGCAGTGCGAGACTCGATCTCATATTGTAACCGTCCGTCCGCTGTTTTCCGATAGATAATCCTGTAGCAGTAAACCTGTTCCAGTTTTCCGTTGTGCAGGCGATGATTGCTAATGAAGTTGCGCCGCTCAAGAGACTGCCTCTGTTCATATCTGAACTCAACTTCGGCTTCACTGGAGTTTCTCAGGAACTGTCGCGCAGCGTTTTCCAGCCGGACTTTCAACGCCCCAAGTTGGTGATAGCTTAAGGAGGTTTCTGCTGATACCGGGTTGATCAGCAGTAGTGCGAGCAGGGCAATCAGGACTTTCATGGCACTATCTCCAAATTGATTTTTATCAATTATATTATCAAATTCTAATATAAGTCAAGTTATGCCCATTTATACGGCTTTTTCCGTTCCATTATTTTTTATTACGCGTTAAGCTTTCGGTATGAATATGCGAGATCTCATTGCAGGTAAGATCGCGTCAAATCGATGGCGTTGCGGGCTAGTTTGTGCCTGAACCCATCTTTTTACCTGATTTGTGGAGATAGTCTCTCGTGGATTCCAAACAATTTGAAACTCTGGCTGCACAAGGTTACAACCGTATCCCGGTCGTCTGTGATGTGCTGGCCGATCTCGAAACGCCGTTAAGCGTTTACCTCAAGCTGGCCGATGGCCCTTATTCATACCTGTTCGAATCGGTTCAAGGTGGTGAAAAATGGGGTAGATACTCCATTATAGGGCTTCCTGCATCTAGAATTTACAAGATTTCAGGGAGTTCAGTTGTTTTAGCGGAAAATGGCAAAATAATATCCGAAGAGTCGGTCGAAGACCCTATTTCATTTATTGATTCCCTGCAAAGTCAGTTCAATGTGGCTGAACTAGATGGTTTACCGCGATTTTTTGGAGGTTTAGTGGGGTATTTTGGTTACGATACGGTTCGTTATATTGAGCCAAAACTGAAAAATTGCCCTAATCCAGATCTGATCGGTGCACCAGATATTTTGTTGATGGTTTCCGATGAAGTCGTTGTTTTCGATAATCTCAGTGGTCGCATGTTTGTTGTTGTTCATGCCGAGCCTGAAAGAGGTGATACCTTTGAATCCTGCCAGAATCGTCTGAATGATATTATTGACCAGATGCATCAGCCACTTGAGCGCATAGACCAGGTTGAATGCCGCCTGGTGGACGAGGCTGATTTTGTTTCAGGCTTTACCGAACAAGGTTTCAAGCAGGCAGTAGAACGCATTAAGGAATATATTCTTGAAGGCGACTGTATGCAGGTCGTACTGTCACAGCGTCTGTCGATACCTTATACCTCAAGGCCGCTTGACCTGTATCGTGCACTGCGTGGCCTGAATCCATCGCCCTACATGTATTTCCTGAACCTGGATGATTTCCAGATTGTCGGTTCATCGCCGGAAATCCTGGTTCGTCTCGAGGATGATACCGTCACCGTCAGGCCAATTGCCGGTACGCGCCGACGTGGTTATACCGAACAGGAAGACCTGGCGATGGAAGAAGAGTTGCTGGCAGATCCTAAAGAACTGGCAGAACATCTGATGCTGATTGACCTGGGTCGTAATGATACGGGCAGAGTGGCTGAAATTGGCAGCGTTAAACTCACCGATAAAATGGTGGTTGAGCGCTATTCCCATGTTATGCATATTGTTTCCAATGTGATTGGCGAGTTGAAGAAAGGCATGTCCGCCATGGATGTGCTGCGGGCTACTTTTCCGGCAGGTACAGTTTCCGGTGCGCCAAAAATCAGGGCTATGGAAATCATTGATGAGCTGGAACCGGTTAAACGGGGCATTTATTCCGGTGCGGTCGGTTATCTCTCGTGGTCTGGCAACATGGATACCGCGATTGCGATTCGAACAGCTGTCATCAAGGATGGCACATTACATATGCAGGCAGGAGCCGGTATTGTCGCTGACTCGATTCCAGACCTTGAATGGAAAGAAACCATGAACAAGAGTCGGGCTGTATTCCGCGCAGTTGCCGTGGCAGAGGCCGGTTTGACGGCTCATGGCTGCAAGGGAGAATAGTTATGTTGTTGATGATTGATAACTACGATTCCTTTACCTACAACCTGGTGCAGTATTTCGGTGAGCTGGATGCAGACGTGAAGGTTGTGCGTAATGATGAGCTGGATATTGGAGCTATCAAAGCGCTGAAGCCAGATCACCTGGTGATATCCCCCGGGCCCTGTACGCCCATGGAAGCGGGTGTTTCCGTCGAGGCCATTCTGGAGTTTGCCGGAAAAATACCGGTGCTCGGTGTTTGTCTTGGACATCAGTCCATTGGCCAGGCTTTTGGCGGTAAAATTGTGCATGCAGCTGAAGTGATGCATGGTAAAACATCACCGATTCATCATGCAGATGCCGGCGTGTTTTCCGGACTGGATAATCCGTTTCAGGCCACTCGTTACCATTCTCTGGTGATTGAAAAAGCATCTATGCCGGATTGTCTTGAGATGACGGCCTGGACGCAGGAAGAGAATGGTGAGGTGGATGAAATCATGGGTGTTCGTCATAAGGAATATGATATTCAGGGTGTGCAGTTTCACCCGGAGTCAATTTTGACCGACCACGGCCACCAGATGTTGAAAAATTTTCTTGAAGGTAAATAAATTCTGATATTGTGCGAATGCAGGCAGGCTAATTAGCTGAATATTCATTTAGGGGGAAGAATGGAATTACCACAGGCGATAAATGCAGTACTGCAACGAAAAGACCTTTCCGAAGAGGAAATGCAGTCTGTCATGCAGACCATCATGACCGGTGGTGCAACGGATGCCCAGATCGGTGGTTTCCTGATCGGCTTGCGTATGAAGGGCGAGACTGTCAATGAAATCGCAGCGGCAGCTGCCGTCATGCGCGATCTGGCGGCAAAGGTTGATGTCAGTTCCGAGCACCTGGTTGATACCTGTGGTACAGGTGGTGATGCTTCAGGTACCTTCAATATCTCTACCGCCTCGGCATTTGTGGTTGCAGCAGCAGGTGCCAAGGTTGCCAAGCATGGTAACCGTTCGGTCTCATCAAAATCCGGTTCAGCCGACGTACTGGAAGCGGCTGGTGTAAACCTTAACCTTAAACCTGAACAGGTTGCTGAATGCATCAATAAAGTTGGTGTTGGCTTTATGTTTGCTCCAGCACATCATGGTGCGATGAAACATGCCATCGGCCCACGTAAGGAAATGGCAGCAAGAACGGTTTTCAATGTGCTTGGTCCATTGACCAATCCGGCCTCAGCTCCAAACCAGGTGTTAGGTGTGTTCAGTGATGAACTGCTGGAACCCATGGCCAGTGTATTACAGAAACTGGGTAGTCGTCACGTGCTGGTTGTGCATGCTTGCGATGGTCTGGACGAGATCAGTATTGGTGATAAAACCGAAGTGGCTGAATTAAAAGACGGACAGATCAGGCGTTACAGTATTCAGCCGGAAGACTTTGGTCTGGAGCGCACGCCTATCACTCAAATCAAGGCCGATGATGCAGCGCATAGTCTGGATATCATTCGCAATCTGCTGGAAGATCAACCAGGCCCGGCACGTGATATTGTCATTATGAATGCCGGCGCAGCGATTTATGCTTCCGGCATTGCAGATACATTAAAAGCTGGTGTTGAGAAAGCAGCAGAAGTGATATGGAGTGGTGATGCCAGAAACTGTCTGGATCAGCTGATTGTCGTCAGTCAGAGCTTTGATAGCTGACATTAACGACAAGATAATTGATTTGTCCGCCGGGTGTATTGACGCTGACATCATCATCAATGCACTTTTTCATCAAGGCCCTGGCTACCGGTGAATCCATACTGATGTAGTTTCTGGCAGGATCAAACTCATCCGGTCCGACAATCCGATACTGAATTTCTTCGCCATCATCATTTTCCAGTGTTACCTGTGCGCCAAAGAAAATCTGTGCGGGGTTATCTGGAAGGGTTTCGACGACTTTCAGATCAGGCAGGCGTTTTTGAAGGTAACGAATGCGCCTGTCAATTTCGCGTAACTGTTTTTTGCGGTAAATATATTCAGCATTTTCCGAACGATCCCCTTCGGCCGCCGCGGCTGCTAATGCCTTGACCACTTCCTTGCGCTTTTTCCATAAATCATTCTGTTCCTGTGAAAGGCTATCGTAGCCCTGCCGGGTGATATAGGGGGATTTCGGTGCTGCCGGTGGACGATAGCGCCCCATTTCAGAAGGTTCCGGAGTTGAGCATCACCAGTGTGCAGTCTTCGACCCACTGGATGTTTTTTCCAGACAAGGCTTTTTGTAAAGCACGTGATTCGGTACCGGGATTGAAGATGACTCTTTGGGGGTTTAAATCAAGAACCTCGTCAACCATGTTGTCGAGCTTGCTTGCACCGACATACAGAGTCAGCGTTTGAACAGGGTCGTTAATCTCACTCAAATATTTTACTGCGCTTATTCCTTCGATTTCTTCAAAACGCGGATGAACGGGAGTAATTTTGTATTCATGCTTTTTTAAAAGTAGTACAGCCTGGTGGGCAAAACGGCCTGGTTTGGGTGTTGCTCCAAGTACAACTACATGATGTTCGATATTTGACATGTTTTGGGTTCCGGTTCGTATCTGTTTTTCAGGTTTTTATATAACACCTGCTTCCCACAGAAATTGCGAGCAGGTTCCAGTACTCATTTACAGAAGTCTCATTAAATGAGTACTGGAACCTGCTTTGCTCGGGGCATATTAGAGTATAATGCTTCAATCTTAATCTCAAATTTAGCGCCGGAAAAACAATGGCAAACACCCCTGATATCCTTAAAAAGATAGTCAATCGTAAACTCGAAGAGATAGCAGCCAGAAAAGAATGTATCACCGCAGCAGGTCTGCGAGAAAAACTGAAAACTGCTGATACACCGCGTGGTTTTGTTGATGCTATTGTGGCAAAAATCGATGCAGGAAAGGCGGGAGTGATTTCCGAAATAAAAAAAGCCTCCCCCTCAAAAGGTGTGTTGCGTGAAGACTTTCGTCCAGCTGATATTGCCCGTTCCTACCAAAAGGGTGGAGCAGCCTGTTTGTCAGTGCTGACTGATGAGGATTTTTTTCAGGGAAGTGACGAATACCTTCAAGAGGCCAGGGCCGCCTGTTCGTTACCGGTGATCCGTAAGGACTTTATTATTGATACCTACCAGGTTTACGAAGCCAGGGCGATCGGCGCAGATTGTATATTGCTGATCGTTGCCTGCCTTGAGGATGAGCAGATGAAAACCCTTAACGACCTGGCGCATGAACTGGGCATGGATGTGCCGGTCGAGGTGCATGATGAGGATGAATTACAACGTGCACTGAAATTGAATAACCGCTTGATCGGTATTAACAACCGTAACCTGAGAACTTTTGAGGTCAGTCTTGATACGACGTTAAAAATGCTGGAGCAGATTCCGCAACAATCAATCGTGGTGACTGAAAGCGGTATTCACAGCAAAGAAGATGTGAAGCTGATGCGAGATAATAACGTCGATGCCTTTCTGGTCGGAGAAGCTTTTATGCGAGCTGATGAGCCCGGGGAAAAATTGTCTGAGCTTTTTGGTTAACGCGTTCCAAAAACGACAATGGTTTTACCGTGAACGTCAATCAGCCCCTGCTCTTCAATATTTTTTAATACGCGACCTGCCATTTCACGCGAGCAACCAACAATACGGCCGATTTCCTGTCGGGTAATTTTAATCTGCATACCATCGGGGTGGGTCATGGCATCAGGCTGCTTACATAATTCAAGCAGGGTGCCCGCGATGCGCCCCGTAACATCAAGAAAAGCCAGGTGCCCAACTTTCTGGTTGGTGTTTTTTAAGCGCTCGGTTAGTTGTTTGCCCAAAGCATAATAAATATCCTGCATATAAGGTGCAAGGTCAGTTTCAAACAGCTGATTAAGCTTGCTATAAGAGATTTCACCGAGTTCACAGGGGGTCCTTGAACGTACCATCACCGTACGTTCGGGCTGGGCCATGAACAGCCCCATTTCACCAATAAACACTCCTTTATTCAGGTAAGTCAGAATAATTTCATGGCCTTCTTCATCTTCCATCAGTACCGTTACCGAGCCATCGATGAGATAATACAGACTGTCTGCCGGATCGCCCGGGTGAATGAATTCTGTGCGTGCCGGATATTTACGTCGATGGCAATGCGCCAGAAAGGGTTTCAGGTAAGGTGGCTCGGGTTGTGGCGGTTGTACTATCGACATTTCTGGCTGATCCTTGTTTGCTAACCACAGTATAAGTGGTGGTCAGACGTTAAACTATACTTAAACATAAGAAAAATTCAGGATTTGATATGAAAGCACGCGTTAAATGGGTTGATGGTGCCATGATGGTGGGTGAAGCCGGTAGCGGTCACAGAGTCACAATGGATGGCGCACCTGAATATGGTGGACGAGATATGGGCCCGCGTCCCATGGAAATGTTGTTATTGGGACTTGGTGGGTGTACAGAATTTGACGTAGTTCACATTTTGACAAGAGGCCGCAATGAAGTTGCAGGTTGTGAAGTAGAAATTGAAGCAGAGCGTGCAGAAAAAGACCCCAAGGTTTTCACCAAAATTCATGTGCATTTCAAGGTGAGTGGTCCGGGGCTGACTGACAAGGTGGTATCCCGTGCGGTGAAGCTTAGTGCGGAAAAGTTCTGTTCAGCTTCGTTGATGCTGGCCAAGGCGGCTGATATTACCCATGACTATGAAGTCATTGATACCGCCGGTGCGGAGGAGGAAAACCCATGAGTGGTCGTCCTTCTATAGGCTATGGTATGCGCCATGTTGCACTTTATGTTCGCGACATGAAAGCCTGTTTGCAGTTTTACACGGAACTGCTGGGTATGCAGGTCGAGTGGGAGCCGGATGATCAGAATATCTATCTGACTTCCGGCAGTGACAATCTGGCCCTGCATCAGGCTGATGCGTCAATACCGAGAAATGAAGCAGCTCAGCGTCTGGATCATATTGGTGTTTTTGTGGAGACTGGGGAAGATGTGGATCACTGGTTTGAATGGCTTGCTTCACATGATGTGCAAATGAGAACAGAGCCCCGTACCCACAGAGACGGGGCAAGAAGTTTTTACTGCTACGATCCTGACGGTACCGTGGTGCAGATTATTCATCACCCGCCGATCTCGGATTGGGAAAATCTTCGGGGTGTGAACTAACTAGTCTCCATCAAGGACTCGGCCGATGCCGCCGAGTACTGAACCTTCACCCTTGTCAGAGCCTCCGCTTCCCGCGGCATTGGCAAGAATTCGATCGGCCATACGAGAGAATGGCAGGCTTTGTAGCCAGATTTTTCCCTGTCCGCTTAGCGTGGCCAGAAACAATCCTTCACCACCAAATACCATTGATTTAAGGCCGCCAGCTCTTTGAATGTCGTAGTCAATACCCTGTGTGAAACCGACCAGGCAACCCGTATCGACGCGCAAGGTCTCACCATTCAGTGTTTTTTCGATAACGGTGCCGCCAGCCTGGATGAAAGCCATGCCATCGCCCTCAAGTTTTTGCAGAATAAAGCCTTCACCACCGAACAGGCCGCTACCCAGTCGACGATTGAAAGTAATATCAACTTTAGTGCCAAGCGCAGCGCACAGGAAAGCATCTTTCTGGCAGACGATCTTTTCACCCATGTCAGCCATGTTGAGGGCTACAATATTACCGGGGTAGGGAGCGGCAAATGCGACACGGGATTTACCGTTGCCATGATTGCTGAAGTGGGTGGTGAAAATGGATTCACCGGTAATCATGCGCTTTCCAGCAGAAAACATTTTGCCAAAAATGCCTTCATCCGGGTTTGATCCGTCGCCCATTTTTGTTTCAAAGTCGATGCCCTGCTCCATATAGGTCATGGCACCAGCTTCCGCGATCACCGTTTCTCCCGGATCCAGTTCGATTTCAACCAGTTGCATTTCCGAGCCTTTGATATCGTAATCCACTTCATGGCAGCGCATAATTTTCTCCTATGAATTAACTGAAAGACATTGGATTGTGGGAGGCTTCGCATTCAAGCTGAAAAACCTTCAGATCTTCCAGTCTGATGGCGGTTAATTGTCCTCCCCAAAGGCAACCCGTATCAAGCGACCAGGCGTTATTACGGTTTAAAAACCCCAGCGTAGACCAGTGGCCGAAAAAGATTTGGTTATCACGGGTTTTCCGGTGTTCAACATCAAACCACGGAATGCTGCCTGTTTTTTGAGTACCCGGAGCACCCTTGTCTTTCAGGTTGAGTTTGTCTTTTTCAGTACAATACCGTAAGCGTGTAAAGCAATTGGTAATGAACCTTAGTCTATCCATGCCTTCAAGGTTGTCATGCCATTTTTTAGGCTTGTTGCCATACATATTGATGCAAAAATCATGGAAACCATCGCCTCTTAACACCGATTCAAGTTGCGACGCATGGTTTTTGGCATCCTGCAATGTCCATTGTGGAGGCAGTCCGGCATGGATAATTGTGCTCTCGGATTCCTCAACATGAATCAACAAAGGACGGTGTCGCAACCACTCGAGAAGTTCATTGCTGTCAGGGGCCTGTATTATAGGATCAAGACTATTGCCTGATGCGTGAGAAGCATTACCTTGCCAAATAGCCAGAAGGTGCAGGTCATGGTTACCCAGAACGGAATCTGCGCTATCTCCAAGGCTTTTTACAAAGCGCAAGGTCGAGAGGGAATCAGGTCCGCGGTTGACCAGGTCGCCGGCAAACAGGAGTTTATCCGCAGTGCTGTCAAAGGCTATTTTTTCAAGCAGTTGTTCAAGTTCAGAAAAGCATCCCTGAATATCGCCAATGACGAATGTGCTCATGATGCGTTAGTGAAGTGTGCGCGGTTGAGCCAGTGAGAAAGGGGCAACGGGCGCGACAAAACGTTCGCCTTCATTGGTTGTCATTTCATATTCGCCCTGCATGCTGCCAACCGGTGTTTCCAGCACTGTGCCGCTGGTGTACTGGTAGCTTTCACCGGGCTTAATATAAGGCTGTTGTCCAACGACACCTTCACCACGGACTTCCTGGGTCTTGCCATTGGCATCAGTGATGATCCAGTGTCGATTAAGTAATTTCGCCGGTTGAGCGCCGCTGTTATGTATCGTTATAGTGTAGGAAAACACAAAACGTTCATTGTCTGTTTCTGACTGATCAGCCAGAAAAGCAGTTTTCACCTCAATATCAATCTGGTTTTTTTCGTTCATGGCAAATACGCTAACATGCTCTAGGCAATTTTCAAGCAACATTTACTTAATGCATCAATCGTTCAGTTTTTCAGCGAGATGCCGCTAGAATGGTTATGGGCTGAAATGATTTAAGCCGCGGAAGGGGTAGGTGAAAAATTGATGAAGAAAATCATATTTTTAGGTTTGTTGCTGGGCGTTTTTTCGGCCAATGCGATGGATTTGAATACGCAACTGACGGCAGCAGTGATGGCGGGCAAAGTCTCGGTTGTACGTGATCTCGTCGTACAGGGAGCTGATGTAAACACTAAAAATTCCGCTGAAAGACCCTTGCTGGTGCTGGCAGCGGCTACCGGTAATCGACGTACGGTGCAGGCACTTATAGCAGCAGGGGCTGATGTGAATGTGGTTGATAAACAGGGCAATTCAGCTTTAATGGAAGCGGCTGCATTTGGCTATGCTGAAATCGTCAATCAACTGGTTATTTCAGGCGCTGATGTCAATCTCAAGAATGGAGCCGGGGATGGAGCACTGGAAAAAGCCACGCGGGCGGGTAACGAAAAAATCGGTGAAAAGCTGACTGAAGCAGGGGCTGTGGCGGCTGAGAAAAAAGAATAGCAATCTAGGGCTTGCTGTTGCGAACCATCTCAATTGCGGTATCAATCGCCATTTTCAGACTGCCGTTATCTGCTCTTCCGCTACCAGCCAGTTCAAGTGCCGTACCATGATCTACGGATGTGCGAATCAGTGGCAGGCCCAGAGTGATATTAACCGCCTGGCCAAAACCCATATGTTTCAAAACCGGCAATCCCTGGTCGTGATACATGGCGAGAATCACATCGGCCTGTTGCATGTATTTAGGGGTAAAAATGGTATCAGCGGGCAATGGGCCGATGAGATGAATCCCTTCAGTACGCAGTTTTTCCAGTGTTGGAATGATGGTTTCGATTTCTTCCATTCCCAGGTGACCATTTTCGCCGGCGTGTGGATTCAGGCCGCAGACATAAATGGCCGGTTGCGCAATACCAAAACGACTTTTCAGATCATGATGTGTGGCTCTGACAACTTTTTCTATCGTGCCTGTTGTTATTGCAGCACTGATATCCTTTAAGGGCAGATGTGTAGTGGCCAACGCAACCCGTAGCCCGGGGCAGGCAAGCATCATCACCGGGTCACCACCTGTCATTTCAGCTAAAAATTCAGTATGTCCACTGAAGCTGATTCCAGCATCATTGATGATGCCTTTGTGTACAGGTGCAGTAACCAATGCATCGCAATAGCCTGCTATACAGGCCTGAACGGCGGCTCTAAGGGTGCTGAGAACATAGCTGGCATTGTCTTTGTTTAATTCGCCGGGTTGTGTTTTGGCGACCAGATCCACAGGGACAACATTAACCGCTCCGGGTACATATTTCGTGTGAATCTGTTTAAAAGACAGTGGGTTGATTTCAGCCTGGATACCAAGCAGCTGTCGGCGTTCTTCAAGCAATCCGGGGTCAGCGAAAATAATGAGCCTGGCTTCAGAAATACCGGGGGCTGTCTGCAGACACAGGTCAGGGCCGATACCGGCAGGTTCTCCTGGTGTCAATGCCAGAACAGGGGTGTGCTCAGAAGCCAAGATTTATTCTTCAGACAAACGGATTTCAATATAGGCTTCGTCACGCAGGCGACGCAAATAGAGATCTGCTGCATCCTTGGCTTTACGTTCAGTAATGATTTTTCTGGCTTCGGAACGCAGTATTTGCTCGGAGTTATCATGTTGTCTGTTTTCCAGCACCTGTACGATATGCCAGCCAAATTCAGTTCGAAAAGGCTTGCTCAGTTCACCTGGCTTAAGTTTGTCCATTTCAGACTGAAACTTTTTGACAACGCTACCCGGGCTGACCCAGCCAAGCTCTCCCCCCTTGATGGCAGAGCCTTTGTCATCGGAATGTGAGCGAGCGAGTCGGGCAAAATCATCGCCACCTTCAATACGAAGATAAAGCTGTTCCAGACGTGTGAGGGCGTCTTCATCTGACACCATTTCACTGGTGTTGATAAGAATGTGCCGGGCCTTTGTCTGGGTAATAAACTGTTGCTTGTTACCCTTCATATCGGTGAGCTTGATAATATGGTAGCCACTGGAGCTTCTTAGAGGAGGGCTGATATCTCCCTTTGACATGCTCGCAACAATGTCACCAAACACGGATGGTAACTGGTTGTTTTTAAGCCAGCCCAGGCTGCCGCCCTCCAGGGCATTGCGGCCATTGGAATGTAACAGGGCGAGCTTGGCAAAGTCAGCACCTTCTTTCAGTTGTTGAACAATTGAAATGGCCTTTTCACGTGCTGTTCCGATTTCAGCCGGTGAGGCGCCTTCCGGCAAACCGATCAAAATATGCTGAATCAGATACTGGATGTTTTTTCTGCCAATCTGTTTGTCCTGTTTGAGCAGGCTGTCGACTTCAGCATCAGAGACATTGATCTTGTTAATGATTTCCTGGTTTTTAAGACGGGATAACAGAATCTGTTGTTCAATCTGATTTCGAAAAGTCTCGAAGCTTAGGCCCTCTGCAGCCAGAGAGGCTCGAAGTTCGGATAATGTCAGGCCGTTATTTTTGGCAATGTTACCAATCATGGTTGCCAGCATGTCGGGTGTAACATTGATGCCCAGACTTTTGGCTTTGCCGATTTGCAGGCGCTGTTCGATCAGTTTGTCGAGTACCTGCTTTTCTACAGCGGTTATTGGTGGAACCTGCTGTCCGGCCTGACTGAGCCGGGCAAGTATTTTGTTAATCTCTTTGTCCAGTTCATTGCGTGTGATCAGATCGTCATTGACGATGGCAACAATATGGTCGACTTCAATGCCATCGGATAGCGCAACCGAATGAACGTGAGTGGATAATATGAGTGCTGAAAATATAACAGCTAAAAGGTGTTTTAATACGTGCATAATGGCTTATTTTTCGCGTACAAAGCCTTCAATGGTTTCTTCAAGGTAGGCATCTACATCATCTCCAAAGCTGGTGAAACCTCTTAGCTCCAGCTGTAGCATGAAACTCAGGTTATTTTCGTCAGAAGCATTGGCCTGGTAATCTCTGACCAGCGCCCTGAAGCGCCAGCAGCAACTGCTGCCATGCTCAATGCCAAGAACGGATTCGACAGAGCGGTCCTGGTCAATGGAATAATAGGAATGTCCGACGAGCGTAGTATTATCGGCTACCGGCCAGTAAGCAGATAGCTTGGTGAATTCATTATTGGCACTATCGTACTGGTAGCGAGCTGAAAACAGGTGTCTTTCATTATCCAGGTATCTGACGCGTGCAAATGATTTTTCCATATCATCGATCAGGTCAGAGTCCCACTGAAGGCCGGCATCAAAAGTCCAGTATTGAAAAGGCCTGCTTTCCAGTGTTGCAACATACGAAGAAGTGTCATTGCTCAGAGCCGTCGTGGTTGATGTTTGGGTTGTGCTGTCTTCGTAATACGATACATTGCCGATTTCACGGTCTTCGAAATAGAATATCTGTCCAAGCGTTACAGCCAGGTATTGCTGTGCAGTTTGCTCGGCAAGAAAACGGCTGCTCACTGCAAGCGTCAGCTGATTGGTATCGCCTACCCTGTCCGGTCCTGAGAAACGGTTTTCCCTGAACAGGCTGCCAACGCCGAAATTATAAGTTCCGGTATCAAACAACGGGATATCATCCTGATTTTCTTCCGGGGTATAGACGTAAAATGCCCTTGGTTCAAGGGTTTGAGTGGTGCTTTTACCAAACCAGGAGGCGGGGCGCTCAAATATGAGTCCACTGTCAAGGCTGAACGTGGTAGTGGTACGGTCAACAGAGCTGCTTAATCCGGGGGCGCGGTTTTCCAGTTCATAGGTAGTGTAACGCAGGGAGGCTTTTGGCTTTAAAAATCCCCATGAGCGGTTCCAGAGATAGCTCAGCGACGGGTTTAAATCAAAACGGCTGCCATCAACTGTTAGAGAATGATCAAAGTTGGTGTACTGCACTGGAACATCAAGGTAGATATCTTCAATGATTTCCCGGCTGGTATTGAAACTCACGCGCGGCAGCAGTTTATAGGGCTGATCTGCAGGTGCGATGGTTTTATCAATTGTCTGGTATTGAAGCAGCTGGCCCTTCAGTGAAAACCAGCCGCCGTTGTAATTCAGAAGTGCCTCACGCTTGAGATGACGGGTACTTGTCACGGCCAGGCTGCCGCCCAGGTCTTCCAGGTAGTCATCGTCAGACACATAGTTCAGATTCAGTGCACCTCTGAGTTGATTATTAAAGCTGATGCTGTGTACCAGGGATGCGGCACCACGGGAATCGTTACCGGTATACTCTTCGTCATCTGGAAGAGCCTCACCGGAGAACACCAGGTTGTTCTTACTATCGAGATATCGAAATTCTCCACCGAGCTGAATGCCCCGTTTGCTCATGATTCGGGGTGTTATGGTTGCGTCATAATTCGGCGCAAGATTTAAATAATAGGGAGCACTGAGATCAAACCCGGTTGAGTCACTTGAGCCAATGGATGGGGTAAGGAACCCGGATTTGCGACGATCATCTATCGGGAAAGTAGCCCAGGGCAGATAGAGTACAGGCGTGTCCATGAAATACAGTTTCATGTGCTCAGCAGTGCCAACGCCGGTGTTTTCATCCAGCCTGACTTCTGATGCGTTGAATACCCAGTCATTATTGCCTTCGTCGCAGGTTGTATAGGAAGTCTCTTTGTATACTGTGACGCCATTACCCATCATATGCAGCTCGCCGGTTTCACCGCGTGCGTTGCTGGAAGGGATCTTGTATGTGGCAGCCATGACCTGCCCTGTTTCAGAGTTCAGGTTCATTGTTGCGGAATCGCCGGTAAAATACATATCCGGACGCTGGTAAGACAGGTTTCCGGATGCTTCAACGTCCTCGGTATTCGTATTGTATTTCAGTTGGTCAGAAACCAGTTTCTGGTCGTTATCAATGAGAACGACATCACCACTAAAATTGGCGATGCCCGTGTTTTCATCCATAACGGCATCATCGGCATCCACAGTGGTGGGTTTGTCGGTATCACTGGAAACCGGGCGCTGAATTCTTTGTGGTCGCCTGGCGAAGCAATAACCTGATGTGGCTAGTGTGGCTGATTCTGGCTTTGGCGTTTCGGCAACGGTTGCCTTTGTCTGCGGTTCGGCTGCAGATTTTGGAGGTTCTGCGCTGGTAGTCGAAGTCTGCCTGGTTTCCGGCTGAGAAACCGGTTCACGCACAGCTGCAGGAGTTTCTATGGCAACAGCTTCTTGCTGGGGCCGCATATCGATGATTTCTGTTGTTGTTGCTTTTTTGGTAACCGGTTCTTTTTCAGCAGTATCTGCTGAAGAAACTACACCAACTGTCGTAACCGGCTCAGGCTCTGCAGCAATGGTTTCACTAAACAGTTTGTCTGTATCCGGAACAGGCGTGACAGTTGCAGGTTTGATAACCGGTGCAGCTTGTTCTGGCATGGGCTGCATCACGAGGTTGCCATCCTTGTAGCAGTCCCAGCTAGCGCCATCAGCACTCACGCGGCATTCCCACTCGGAATCAGCAGCAATAATCGGCTGGCTGATAAAAGAAATGATGATCCCGGTGAGGGTTTTGCGTTTTATGGCGTCCACGATTGTTCTCGTTATTTCCGGTGTTGCCTGGCAGTTATCTGTCGATAGCTTTAAGATCGCGTAAAATCTCATAAAACAGGTGTAATTTCAATTTTCTGCACTAATAATTCTATTGTTGAAGATTCCGACCCATGCATAAATCAAGTAAGATAGGGTCAGGAATATCCTGATTCATTCCACTTTCGTCATCATCGCTGAGGCGAGAATCCAATATTCAATGAATTACTCATGTCAAAACGACTAAAACAGCTTGAAAACTGGCTGCAAACTGATTGCGGTTTCACACACTATAAAATTGAACCAGCCAGCGGCGATGCCAGTTTTCGACGATATTTTCGTATTACGCTGCCTGATAACAGTACGCGTATCGCAATGGATGCTCCTCCGGACAAGGAAGACTGTGAGCCTTTTGTGCGAGTCGCACGTCAATTTGAGAAAATTGGTCTGAATGTACCCAGTATTCTCGCTGAAAACCATGACCAGGGATTTTTGTTGCTGAAAGATCTCGGATCAATCCAGTATCTGGATAAGCTGGATAGTTCAAATGTTGACCAACTCTACGGTGACGCTCTTTCAGCATTGCAGACTTTACAGTTATCCTGTGATCCGGGGGAGTTGCCAAAATATGATAAAAAACTGCTCATGCAGGAAATGGAGCTGTTTCGTGAATGGCTGTTGAAAAAACATCTGGGTATTGCGTTGTCTGATGAGGAAAACCACATACTGGATGAAACATTTGAAATGCTGGCTGCAAATGCATTGAGGCAGCCACGGGTCTGTGTTCACAGAGATTTTCATTCCAGGAACCTGATGATGCCTTCCAGACCGGATCATGGGCCCGCTCCCGGGATTCTGGATTTTCAGGATGCTGTTGACGGGCCAATTACCTATGATCTTGTATCACTGCTTAAGGATTGTTATATCGAGTGGCCCAGGGAAAAAGTTATTGACTGGGTCATAAAATATCGCCAGCAATGTGTTCAGGCAGGTTTATTAAAGCCCGAAGAAGAAGGAGAATTCTTACGTTGGTTTGACCTGATGGGGGTGCAGCGTCATTTGAAAGCCGCTGGAATCTTTGCAAGACTGAATATCCGGGATGGCAAAAATGGCTATTTGAACGATATTCCAAGAACTGTCGGCTATATCCATTTTCTGGGGGATGTCTACCCGGAACTGGAAGCTCTGGCCAAGCTGATCCACAATTATCCTTCACTTTCTTTCGTAACGGGCTATTCCTGAGGGCAAGTCATGTCAACATCGACTATCAAAGCCATTGTGTTACCGGTGTTTGTCACCCTGGTGGCATTTTTCCTGGCCTATCAGTTTGTTGATCCGGCGCCACCGAATCAGATTGTTTTCACAACAGGAAAAGCAGGTGGCGCTTACGATAAATTTGCACATCAATATCAAAAAGCGCTGGGTAAGCAAGGGGTTGAGCTGGTTCTGCAAAACAGCAAAGGCTCGGTGGAAAATATTTCCAGGCTTGAGTCTGGTTCAGCCGCTGCCGGTTTTATACAGGGTGGAACAGGCAGCGCAGAAACGGACAGCAGGTTATTAACCCTGGGAAGCCTCTATAACGAACCCCTGTGGGTATTCCATCGCAAGGAAACTCCTGTTTCCACGCTGTTTGATTTTAAAGGAAACAAGCTGATTGTCGGTGCTGAAGGAAGTGGTACCAGGGCCCTGGTAATGCAGTTGCTGGTTGGTAATGGCTTGCAGGATCAGGTTGAACTGCATCCGGGAAAAAATGGAGATGACCTGGTGGCGCTAAAGTCAGGCCAGGTTGATGCTGTTTTTATGGTGGCCTCAGCGACGTCTGAAAAAGTCAGGGCATTTCTTGAAGATGAGTCGATTGCGCTCATGCATTTTGATCGAGCTGAAGCTTATCAACGGCGTATGAAATATCTGACCCATGTGAACCTGCCACGTGGAATGGTTGACCTGTCGAAAGATATTCCAGGCAAAGACATTACCCTGCTAGCAGCGACCGCCAACCTGATGGTGCGTGATGACCTGCATCCTGCCATTCAGGATTTGCTGTTACAGGTTGCAGAGGAAATCCATGGAAAGGGCGGCTGGTTTGAGAAAAATGGTGAATTTCCCAATGCGAATTTCCCGGAATACCCAGTCAGTCCGGAGGCAAAACGCTATTACAAGTACGGGCCGCCATTGCTGCAGCGTTACCTGCCGTTCTGGCTTGCAAGTCTGATAGACCGCTTGAAAGTCATGATTCTTCCATTGGTGGTATTGATGATTCCATTGATGAAGGTCATGCCGCCAATCTATACCTGGCGAATGCGTTCCAAGATCTATCGCTGGTATCAGGCGCTGGAGCAGATTGATCTGGCAAATTCTCGAGAGAATCCAGACCTTGAAGACCTTCGAAATCAATTGGAAAAAATCGACCAGGAAGTCATTCACGTGCAGGTGCCATTGTCCTTTGCCAGTCAGTTATACGATCTGCGTCAACATATCGAGCTGGTCAAACGCAGGCTCAGCTAATCTGTTAAAATCACTAAAATTTTAATCCACAAATATTTTCGTCGATATCTGTGGCTGATGTATTTTCCGGGGATTGCTTATGCCGATTAATCGCACTGACGAACTCAATCAATTGATGTCCCAACGCATCCTGGTGCTGGATGGTGCCATGGGAACGATGATCCAGCGTCACAAGCTGACCGAAGAGGATTATCGTGGTGAGCGTTTTGCTGACTGGCATTCTGACCTGAAAGGTAACAACGATCTTTTATGTCTGACACAGCCGCACATTATCCGTGGAATTCATGAGGAGTACCTGGAAGCCGGTGCCGATATCATAGAAACCAACTCTTTCAATGGCACGCGTGTCTCCATGTCCGACTACGAAATGGAAGAGCTTGTTCCCGAACTGAATAAGGCGGCTGCCAGGTTATGCCGGGAAGCAGCGGATAAATATGCCACAGCAGACAAGCCCCGTTTTGTCGCGGGTGTGTTGGGTCCAACCAGCCGTACGCTCTCAATATCTCCGGATGTGAATGACCCTGGTTATCGCAATATCACCTTTAACGAACTGGTTGAACAATACAAGGAAGCGACCCGTGCCCTTGTCGAGGGTGGGATTGATATTGTCCTCATTGAAACCATTTTCGACACGCTCAACGCCAAGGCGGCAGTGTTTGCTGTCAAGCAAGTGTTTGATGAGGACGGTTATGTATTGCCGATCATGATTTCCGGGACCATTACAGACGCATCCGGTCGTACACTTTCCGGCCAGACCACAGAAGCCTTCTACAATTCGTTGCGTCATGCCGAACCCGTTTCCATTGGTCTGAACTGTGCGCTTGGTCCAGATCTGCTGCGCCAGTATGTAGAGGAAATGTCCCGTGTGGCTGATTGTCACGTGAACGTTCATCCGAATGCCGGGTTACCTAACGAGTTTGGTGAATACGATCTTGATGCCGAACACATGGGTGAATACATAGCCGAGTGGGCCGATAGCGGGTTTCTGAATATTGTGGGTGGTTGCTGCGGAACGACACCGCTGCATATCAAATCCATTGCCGATGCTGTGGCAGGTAAAGCACCGAGAAAAACACCTGTGCTGACCCAGGACTGTCGTTTATCTGGACTTGAACCATTAAACATTGGCGATGAATCGCTTTTTGTGAATGTCGGTGAACGCGCCAATGTCACTGGTTCGGCAAAATTCAAACGCCTGATTCTCAATGAAGAATATGAAGAAGCGCTTGATATTTGCCGTACCCAGGTAGAAAACGGTGCACAGTTGGTCGATGTCAACATGGATGAAGGCATGCTTGATGGCAAGGCTGCGATGGTGCGTTTTTTGAACCTCATCGCATCCGAGCCGGACATTGCCAAAGTGCCTTTGATGATTGATTCATCGAAATGGGACATCATTGAAGCAGGGTTGCAGTGCTCGCAGGGTAAGCCCATCGTCAACTCGATTTCCATGAAGGAGGGAGAGGAGTCTTTTCGCCATCAGGCCAAGCTGTGTCGCCGTTATGGTGCAGCCATCATCGTCATGGCATTCGATGAAAAAGGGCAAGCCGATACACAGGCGCGCAAGGTGGAAATCTGTACACGAGCCTATCGGATTCTGGTGGATGAAATCAGCTTCCCTGCTGAAGATATTATTTTCGATCCGAATATTTTTGCCGTAGCTACCGGTATCGAAGAGCATAACAACTATGGCGTTGACTTTATTGAAGCAACGCGCGATATCAAAAATATGTTGCCGTATGCGAAGATTTCCGGCGGTGTTTCCAATGTGTCTTTCTCATTCCGCGGTAACAACCCGGTACGTGAAGCCATTCATGCTGTATTTCTCTACCATGCCATTAAGGCTGGTATGGATATGGGTATCGTCAATGCCGCACAGCTGGCAGTCTACGATGACCTGCCTGAAGAACTTCTTCATGCGGTTGAAGATGTCGTGCTCAACAAGGACCCCGAAGCCGGTGAGCGTCTGGTTGACCTGGCTCCAAAATATGCCGGTGATGGTGTTGTTGGCGCCAAGGAAGAAGACCTTGAATGGCGCTCATGGCCTGTCAATAAGCGTCTGGAACATGCACTCGTCAAAGGCATTACCGAATTTATCGATGAAGATACTGAAGAAGCACGTCACCAGTTCAATAAAACACTGGAAGTGATTGAAGGTCCATTGATGGATGGCATGAACGTGGTCGGTGATTTGTTTGGTGCCGGTAAAATGTTTTTGCCCCAGGTAGTGAAATCTGCCCGAGTCATGAAAAAGTCCGTAGCCTTTCTTGATCCATTCTTGCAGGAAGAAAAAGCTGAGTGCGATATCGAAACGCAGGGCAAGATATTGATGGCTACGGTCAAAGGTGATGTCCACGATATTGGCAAAAATATCGTCGGTGTGGTGTTGCAGTGTAATAACTACGAAGTCATCGATCTTGGTGTAATGGTGCCTGCCGAAACGATTCTGCAAAAAGCCAAAGAAGAAAATGTCGATATTATTGGTTTGTCCGGTCTCATTACACCTTCGCTGGATGAAATGGTACATGTTGCCAAAGAGATGACCCGTTTGGGTTTTGAGCTTCCTCTCATGATCGGCGGCGCGACGACTTCAAAGGCGCATACGGCAGTCAAACTGGAGCCGGAATATGCACATGGTGTGGTGTATGTACCCGATGCATCACGTGCGGTTGGCGTGGCAACTTCATTGTTGTCAGAAGACCAGAAAGCGCCTTACCTGCAAGGGGTTAAAGAAGAGTATGAAGAGGTTCGCCAGCGTCGCGCGGCAAAAAATGATGCAGCATCGCTGGTACCGATTAAACAAGCCCGGGCTAATCCAACGCCTGTGGACTGGGGTGAGTATCAGCCCATAGAGCCTGCGCAGCTCGGAGTCACAGTACTTGATGATATTGATCTATCGGGTATCGCAGAATACATCGACTGGACATTTTTCTTCCATGCCTGGCAAATGAAAGGGCGCTATCCAAAGATTTTGGATGATGCTGAAAAAGGTGAAGAAGCAGGTAAACTTTTTGCTGATGCACAGGCTATGCTCAGGCAGGTGATTGATGAAAACTGGTTGCAGGCCAAGGCGGTCGTTGGGTTGTTTGCTGCCAATGCAATGGGTGATGATATTGATGTCTATAGTGAAAGTGGGCAATTACTAACTACATTGCATAATTTGCGTAAACAAGGCAAGCAGCCAGCAGGAAAATACAACGAATGCCTGGCTGATTATATTGCACCGAAGTCGTGTGGAAAAACGGATTATATCGGTGGCTTCGCAGCAACGGCGGGCATCGGCATAGATGAAAAGATTGCTGAATTCGATGCCGATCACGATGATTACAGCGCACTCATGCTCAAGGCCTTGGCGGATCGTTTGGCCGAAGCGTTGACTGAATGGTTGCATGAGCGGGTGCGCAAGCAATTATGGGCGTACAGTTCTCATGAAAACTTCAATAACAATGATCTTATAGCCGAGAAATATGTGGGTATCAGGCCAGCTATGGGTTATCCGTCCTCTCCTGATCACACCGAAAAAGATATACTCTGGGATTTGCTGGATGCGGAGAAAAATACCGGTATCTGGCTAACTGAATCAAAGGCCATGGTGCCAACAGCAGCGGTCAGTGGCTTGTATTTTTCACATCCGGCCGCACGTTACTTTGCAGTCGGCAAAATCGACAGGGACCAGCTTGAGGATTACGCGAAACGAAAAGGAATTTCCATTGTCGAAGCTGAGAAGTGGCTTGCTCCGAACTTGGCCTATAAGTAGGTATAAGCGGTCGTATCATGACTTTCAGATAGCGCTGTGAATACTTCCATGTAGGCTCTCCTCGGCATCCATGCCTCGGAACGTATCTGAAAGTCATGATACGACCGCTTTTGCCTAGAATGGAGTAAGCCTCATTAATCAATAGGGAGTTGGCGGTCTTTTAGAGAAAGATCTTTATACGAGTTTGTGTCTAGCCAGCGTTAAGAGGGGAGTCTGTATGCCTCTGAAAGGCACACAGGCTCCCCGAAACACACTACGGAGAAGAACCAATGAGAATTTTATTGTTTCTGGGAACAAACCTCGCAGTCATCATGCTGCTTAGCGTTGTCTTCAGTCTGCTGGGTATTGATAACCTGCTGGCTGCCAATGGTGTTGACCTGGATCTGAATGCCCTGCTGATTTATTCAGCCATCATCGGTTTTTCCGGGTCTTTTATTTCCCTGTTCCTGTCCAAGAGCATGGCAAAACGCAGTATGGGTGTTCAGCTGATTACGCAGCCATCCAATGCAACTGAAAAATGGCTGGTTGATACCGTTGCCTTTCAGGCACGCAGGGCGGGTATTGGAATGCCTGAAGTCGGCGTGTTCAATTCACAGGCACCCAATGCCTTTGCCACCGGCTGGAACAAGAATGCTGCACTGGTGGCTGTCAGTTCCGGATTGCTGCAATCCATGACGCAGGATGAAGTGGAAGCCGTTTTAGGTCACGAAGTCAGTCATGTCGCTAATGGTGATATGGTGACGCTGACCCTGATTCAGGGAGTGGTCAATACCTTTGTGGTCTTCCTGTCGCGTGTTATCGGTCATGTTGTTGATCGCGTCGTCTTCAAGGTTGAGCGCGGTCATGGCCCGGCTTTCTGGATTGTGTCACTGGCGGCCCAGTTTATCCTGGGGATTCTGGCTTCGATGATTGTTGCCTGGTTTTCACGCTATCGTGAGTTCCGAGCAGATGCGGGCGGTGCCGATTTGGCCGGACGTCAAAAAATGATTGATGCACTTAAACGTCTGCAGCAGGGGCATACCGAGTCGTTGCCTGATGAAATGGCGGCATTCGGGATTTCTGGTGGAAAAATGGCTGAATTATTTGCCAGCCATCCGCCGCTGGAAAAACGCATAGCAGCACTGCAACGGATCTGATGTCTCTGTTTAATCTTCATCCACGCCTGGAAGCTGACACATTCCCGATAGGTGATCTGCCGTTATCACGCCTGCTGTTGATGAATGATTCACGTTATCCCTGGATTATTCTGGTACCACGTATTGATAGTGTAAACGAGATGCATCATTTGAATGATGCTGATCGCCAGCAGTTGATGAAAGAGTCCTGCCTGGTTGCTGAGTTTATAGAAAATAATTTTTCTATCGATAAAATGAATGTGGGCGTCCTTGGAAATATCGTAGCGCAGCTTCACATGCATCATATCGGTCGCAGTATCAATGACCCGGCATGGCCAGGGCCGGTGTGGGGTCATTCGGCGGCTGTTCCTTATGTAGAGGAACAGGCTCAAGCCCTGATTGATAAATGCAGAAAAACTCTGGAGTCTAATCCATCGGCTTGAGTTTCCAGATATCCTCATTGTACTGACTGATAGTGCGGTCAGTTGAGAAAATTCCGCTGCTTGCCGTATTTATAATGCTCATCGTTGTCCAGGCAGCCTGATCATTCCAGGTTTCCTCGACAAGTTTCTGGGCATCAATGTAGCTTCTGAAATCGGCCAGGGTCATCCAGGGATCGTGAGGGTCTTTCAACGATTCGATCAGTTCATTGAAAATACCGGGCTCGAATGAATTGAAATGCTCTGACTCCAGCAATTCCATAACCGCTTTCAGGTCTTCATCCGTATCGATGTAGTGTTGCGGGTTGTAATGTTGTTTCAGTTGCTGAACTTCATCTTCTTTTAAACCAAACAGGAAGAAGTTTTCTTCACCCACAGCTTCCATGATTTCAATGTTGGCGCCATCATAGGTACCTATGGTAATACTGCCGTTCATCATGAATTTCATGTTGCCGGTACCGGAAGCTTCCTTGCCAGCAGTAGAAATCTGTTCTGACAGGTCGGCAGCAGGACAGATCTGCATCATTTTTGAAACTGAATAGTTAGGCAGAAACGCAACGCGTAAATGATCGCCGATTTCCTCGTCAGCATTGACCAGGGCGGCCACATTATTTATCAATTTGATGATCAGTTTTGCCTTGTGATAACCGGGAGCGGCCTTGCCGGCAATCAGAATGCAGCGTTTGGCGATATTGGTATCACCTTGATAACGGATGCGGTTATACAAATGAACGATGTGCAGCACATTCAGTAACTGACGTTTGTATTCATGAATGCGTTTTACCTGTACGTCGAACAGATGGTCCGGATTGAAATATACGCCGGTTTCGTCTTCGACCAGTTGCGCAAGACGCTGTTTGTTTTCATGACGGATGTTATTCCAGGTTTTGTGGAATTTCTTGTATTTAGTTGGGTTCTTGTATTTTTTTAGCTCATCCAGTTTTTCCAGATGACTTTGCCAGCCATCACCAATGGTGTTGGTGATCAGTGCAGATAACCCGGGGTTGGCTAATGCCAGCCAGCGACGTGGTGTTACACCATTGGTTTTGTTGTTGAACTTCTCAGGCCACATTTCATAGAAGTCCTTGAACAGGCCTTCCTTGAGTAATTCGGAATGCAGCTCGGCTACTCCGTTAACGGAAAAACTGCCGACAATAGCCAGCCATGCCATGCGTACCTGTGGCTCAGGACCTTCCTCAATCAGCGACATGCGCGCTAAACGATGCCTATCAGCAGGCCAGCGCGAACGGACCTGCGCCAGGAAGCGGGCATTGATTTCATAAATGATTTCAAGCAAGCGAGGCAGCAGGCAATCAAACAATTTTACCGGCCAGCGCTCAAGGGCTTCGGGTAACAGGGTGTGGTTGGTGTAAGCCATGCAGTTCGAAGTTATTTTCCAGGCTTCTTCCCAATTGATGCGTTTTTCATCGACCAGTATACGCATCAGTTCGGCCACTGCGACGCTTGGATGGGTATCGTTGAGCTGAAATACGTTACAGGCTGCAAAATCAGAGAGTGGCCTGTCTTCCCAGCTACGGAATACATCCTGCAGGCTGGCGGAAGTCAGGAAGTATTGCTGACGTAGACGAAGTTCCTTGCCGTTTTCGTTGGCATCGTTGGGATATAACACCATGGTGATGTTTTCGGCTTCGTTTTTGGCAGCGACCGCATCGGCATAATCACCGGCGTTAAATTCCTTCAGGTTAAATTCATCGGTGGCAGAAGCTGCCCATAAACGCAGTGTGTTGACGATGTCGTTGCGGTAACCGGTAACCGGTACATCATAGGGAACAGCGACAACATCATCGGTATCGACCCAACGGGCATGATGCTGTCCCTCAGGATCGGAAAAGTGTTCGGTACGTCCAGCGAATTTTACCACCTGGGAAAACTCGGGGCGTTCGATTTCCCATGGGTGACCGTCACGTAACCAGTGGTCAGGATCTTCAACCTGGTTGCCGTCTTCAATATGCTGATGAAACATGCCGTATTCATAACGCAGTCCATAGCCGGTCACTGGCAGTTTCAGGGTGGCGCAGCTATCCAGAAAACAGGCTGCCAGGCGCCCCAGGCCGCCATTACCTAAGCCGGCATCGGGCTCCTGCGATTCGATTTCTTCCAGGTTGATGGCAGCAACCTGGGCAGCAGCAGAGACACTGTCAGTTAAATCCTGATTGATCAGGTGATTGCCCAGTGAGCGACCAATAAGATATTCAAGAGACAGGTAGTGAGCCTGACGGAGATTCGGTTCAATGGTCTGTATGGCTGCATTTCGCCAGTCTGGCATCAGGCGGTCACGGACGGTATAGGCCATGGCTTCATACAGGTAAAAATAATCACAGCCGAGAAAGCGGCCAAGGTGATAATCCAGATAATTGCGAAAATCCGATGCGATGGCGTAAGGGTCGGAAGGAAGTTGCTCCATGCGAGGCAGCATGCAGATATCTTCAGAAGTATGTTCAGCCATTTGATGTCTCTCCGGGGTGTTTTAATAAGGGGTGCTAGACGTTATTGTAGAGTTCAATGTATTCGGCAGCACTTTTATGCCAGCTGTAATCGTTTTTCATGGCATGGGTGATCATGTCTGACCAGACCTTTTTATCATTGTAATAGTTTAATGCGGTATGGATAGCTGCGGTCAGTGCCTCGGGTGTTGCTTCATCGAAAAGAACACCATTTTTATCCGTTACGGTATCGGCCAGCCCTCCGGTACGGCGTACTACGGGTGGTGTGCCGTAACGTAGACTGTATAGCTGATTCAGTCCGCAGGGTTCATAACGTGATGGCATGGCGAAAATATCGCTGCCGGCTTCCAGCAGGTGCGCCAGCGCTTCGGAATAGCCGATAAAACTGAATACCCGGTCAGGCCAGGCGAGTTTAAGCTGATTTAAATGTTGTTCGAGATCATGCTCCCCACTGCCAACGATGACAAAACGGGCGTTGCTTTCATGGATGAGTGAGTCAATGCTGTTAAGCAGCAGGTCGATACCTTTCTGAAAAACTAGCCTGCCAACAAATCCAACCACAGGTTTATCAATATCATTTAGTACAGCATGACTGGCGCCAAGCTTGGAGAGCAGGGCTTTTTTATTGGCACTCTTGGCTTTGCGTATTACTGAGATTTTGTCCTTGGAGGCATAATGCTTATGCAGGTGTGGATCAGTTGCAGGATTCCAGACTTCATCATCAATACCATTGAGTATGCCGCTGAGCTTATGATGCATGCTCTCCAGTATCGGGGCATAGCCATAGCCATATTCCGGGGTGCAAATTTCACGCGCATATTTTGGACTGACGGTCGTGATCTGGTCAGAAAAGACCAGGCCTGCTTTAAGCAGGGAAAAACGGTGATGAAACTCGCCCAGTTCCATTGACCACCAGTGTGGCGGCAAGTGCAAAGACTGGAAAGTGCCAAAATCAAATTGGCAGTCATAAGCGATGTTATGAATGGTAAATATGCGTTTCGGCGGTCTCGCTTCATGGCTGAGGTAGGCGTTTACCAAACCGGTTTGCCAGTCATTGGTATGTACCACATCAGCACGCCACCCTGTATTTAATGTGTCAATCGCCATGAGTGATGCAACCTGACTGAACAGGCTAAAGCGTAGCGGGTTATCTTGCCAGTCATATCCTTCAGGGTGAGTGTATGGGTTGCCTGGTCGATCAAACAGCATGGGGTGGTCCACCAGAAAGATTGGCATGTCATAAGAAGGATGCGTGGTTTCCAGAATGCGGGCATCCTGCTGCATGCCGATTTTCATCCAGCCGATAATTTTGAAATTATCAATTTTCTGCAACACTTCACGATAGGCAGGCAGTATCAGTCTGACATCGGCCCCTGACTGTTGCAGGCTGTTAGGCAGGCTGTTGGCGACGTCTCCCAGTCCGCCGGTCTTGATCAGCGGAAAGGCCTCACTGGTAGCAAATAAGACGTTCATCAATCACTGTTCCAGATTAACAGCAGGCCACCAAGGGGAGGCAATGTGAGCTCGGCGGAAAAAGGAAAATCTGACCAGGGTTTATCTTCGGTTTCGATCAATCCGGCATTACCGCAGTTGCTGCCGCCGTAAATGTCAGCATCAGTATTGATGACTTCTTTATAACAGCCGGCATCAGGCAGGCCAATTCGATAATTTTCGCGAACCACCGGTGTGAAGTTGAGAATACAGACCAGATGCTGATCAGCTTCCTGGCGCATGAAAGCAATTACCGAATGGGCCGCGTCATTGCAGTCAATCCAGCGGAAACCCTGCTCATCAAAATCATGTCGATGCAGTGCGGGCATATCGCGGTAACTGTGGTTAAGATCGCCTATCAGCTGCTGTATGCCCTGGTGTGTGCCATGTTGCAGCAATGCCCAGTCAATGGGTTCGGATTCATTCCATTCAACCCACTGGCCAAACTCGCCGGCCATGAACATGAGTTTTTTACCGGGATGCATGTATTGCCAGAAATACAGCAGGCGCAAGTTGGCGAATTTTTGCCAGTCATCACCGGGCATTTTTTCCAGCAGACTGTTTTTCATGTGTACTACTTCGTCGTGAGATAACGGCAGCACGAAGTTTTCGGTATAGGCGTAGAGCTGGCTGAAGGTCAGGTTGTTATGGTGGTAACTGCGATGCACGGGCTCATTTTCCATATAGGAAAGCGTATCGTTCATCCAGCCCATGTTCCATTTCATGCTAAAGCCAAGACCGCCCATATAGACAGGTCGCGAGACCATCGGCCATGCAGTGGATTCTTCGGCAATCGTCAGGCCGCCGGGGAATAGCTGATGGAGGACTTCATTCATTTCACGCAGAAAACTGATGGCATCAATGTTTTCTCTACCGCCAAACTGGTTCGGCAGCCAGTCACCGGCATCGCGTGAATAATCCAGATACAACATGGATGCGACAGCATCAACACGAATACCATCAATGTGAAATTCTTCGAACCAGTACACGGCATTGGACAGCAGGAAGTTGCGTACTTCATTGCGGCCATAGTCAAAAATGTAAGTGCCCCATTCACGGTGTTCACCACGGCGTGGGTCGGCATGCTCATACACTGCTTCACCGGTAAAGCGGGCAAGGGCAAAGTCATCCTTGGGAAAATGCCCGGGAACCCAGTCGAGGAGCACACCGATGTTGTTCTGGTGGCACAGGTCAACCAGGTAGCGGAAGTCATCACCGGAACCAAACCGGGCGGTTGGAGCAAAATAGCCGGTAACCTGATAACCCCATGACTGGTCAAGCGGATGTTCCATAACCGGTAGCAGTTCAATGTGGGTATAGCCAAGATTTATGACATAATCGACCAGCTTTTTCGCCAGTGTGCGGTAGTTCAGGAAACTGCCATCGTCATGGCGCATCCAGGAACCGGGATGCAGTTCATAAATACTGACGGGTTCGTGTTGCCAGTTCCAGCTTTCACGATGACTTAGCCATTGCTGATCCTGCCATTGATGTTTGGCCGGGGCTACGATTTTCGAAGCTGTGTCTGGTCGCAGGGTCATGGCTTGTGCGTATGGATCGGATTTCAGTCTGAGGTCGTTATGCTGGTTGAGTATCTCAAACTTGTATAGATCATCAGGACAAAGCCCGGGGATAAACAGTTCCCACACGCCGGATTCGCCACGATTACGCATCGGATGTCTCAATCCATTCCAGCCATTGAAGTCGCCAACCACGCTGACGCGTTTAACCGCAGGGGCCCATACAGCAAACAGACAGCCATCTATACCGTCAACGGTCTGTAAATGGGCGCCAAGAAAACGATAAATATGATGGTGATTGCCCTGAGAGAAGAGGTTCAGGTCAAATTCACTGAGTTGTGGACCGAAGCTGTAAGGTGAAACAGCCTCGTACCATTCACCGTTGCTTTTTTCCTGCCAGCGCAGAGTGTAGTGATGCGGTATGGCGGCGTCGGATTGTTCGTTAATCCGGTATTCAAAGAGATCGGTGCCTTGAATACGCTTCATGGGCCCGATTTGGGCCACTTCCACATTTTCAGCCATTGGCATAAAGGCGCGTATCAATCTTGAGCCATTTTCTTCATGCAAACCCAGCATGGCAAATGGGTCGTGGCAATGGCCACGTTGTATTTCAACCAGGCGTGGGTGCAGGTTAATCAGCATGGTATCGCTCCGAATTGTCGATGTGGTATTTCATAAATTCACAGTTTGAGTCGTCAAGCTGTTCCCATTCAAAGCGCCAGTTCCAGTTGTTTTCCTTTTGTCCGGGCGTGTTCATACGGTGATCAGAAGATAATTGCAGAATATCCTGCAGTGGCATAATGGCTGTATTAGCCTTAGTGTATAGTGCTGTTTCTGCCAGGCAATGAGCTATGTCATTTTGTGGTTCGGTTTCCAGGATATCGAAGACGAAATCCTGTTCATGTGGCTGCAGGCTGTCAAACCAGCCAGCAGTCGTGTCATTGTCATGCGTCCCGGTGTAAACCACGGTACTTTCAGTGATATTGGCAGGCTTGTGCGGGTTATCATCAAAGGCATCAAAGGCAAATTGCAGAATAGACATGCCAGGCAGGTGATACTCATCACGCAAGGCCTTGACTTCCGGTGTGATCACTCCCAGGTCTTCAGCCACTATAGGAGGGTCTTTGAACTCATTAAACAGGGTGCTGAGTAATTCATCGCCCGGAGATTGTTGCCAGAAACCATTAATCGCTGTTTCTTCGTCTGGCTTAATCATCCAGCAGGCTTCCAGTCCACGAAAATGATCGATGCGGATAATGTCAAAACAGTCAAAAGCATGCTTCATGCGGTTGCACCACCAATGAAATCCATTGCTCAGCATGTTTGCCCAGTTGTAATGCGGGTTGCCCCAGCGTTGGCCTGTTTCTGAAAAATAGTCAGGTGGAACACCTGCAACATAAGTCGGGTTATGGTTTTCATCCAGCAGGAATTCACCACTGTTGGCCCACACATCAGCACTGTCGTGAGCGACGAAAATTGGCATATCGCCAAACAGGTAAATGTTACGTTCTTGGGCGTATTGACGTATCTGATGCCAACGCTCAAAAACAGAGAACTGCTGCCACATGATGTTTTCAATTTCATTGACATGAACAGCATGAAAACCGGTAAGCGTCTCTTCATTGTGAAGGCGAAATTCGTCAGGCCATTTGTACCAGGGGGCGTCTTCGAATTTCTCTTTCAATACACTAAACAGGGCAAAATCAGATAACCAGTAAGCGTGTTGTTCAATAAATTGAGAAAATTCTTTTGAGTTTATTTCCGGCTTTTCAGGTATGTCTGCGAGCAGACCGGTATTCATGGCAAAGGCCGAACAGCTCTGGTAGGGAGAACCGTAAAAATCAGGAATAGACAGAGGTAACACCTGCCAAATTGACAGATGACAATCATGCATCCAGTCCAGCCATTTTTCAGCATCCGTGTTCAAGGTTCCTGAAGGCAATGAGGTAGGATGCAGCAATACACCAGCGCGTCGCTGATGCAGTGGATTATGTTTCATGACCGCGTCTCATGGTGCCTGCACTTTCGGCATCACCGCCACCTTCGGAAATGGGTGTCAGCAACGACTCGGGTATTTTCTGATTTAACAGATGGTACAGGCGTTGCAATTGACGGCGATAAAGCTGGTCAAAATCTTTCACGCTGTCAGACGGGTTGTAGTCACCAAACCACCAGAACCAGTCAGAACCTTCACAAACGGCCAGTTGCAGTGTGGCCAGTTGGCGGTCATCATCAGAAAGCGAAGCGATATGTTTGTCGTAGACCCGCTTGGCTTCGACCAGCATGTCCCAGCCACGGTTTTTGTCTTTTTCGCCGATCCAGGTTGAGAATGATCCATACACCCAGCTTCCTGCTGCTACTTCGGGCAAGGCAGCAACCGGGCAACTGTCAGCCGCTTCGGCGAAGGTCTGCACCTGTATGGATTCATGTCCGGAAAGTTCCTTGTAGAGCGCATCCAGAAAATGATAGCCATTATCCGGATAGTACTCCCAGGCATTTTCACCATCGAGGATAACGCTGACGACAGAGTCATCAGATTCATCAGCCAGGAATTCGGAAATATTACCGATATGGCTAATGAAATCGCCGACGGCATCATTACTGTTCCAGGACTGGTATTCAAAACCGATCAGATCGGAAAGACCGTCATCACGGAAAAATACGCTGGCGCCTGCATCAACGATCGTATTACAGCCAAACAAGTTTTTGCGTGTTTCTGGGTTTTCCAGATCAAAGCCGGATTTTCTTGCGGAGTTATGCCAGACCCCTTCGCCTGATGCTGTCCACTTGATATCAAATTCATCCAGTAGCTTGATGGCGTCGTGACTGATGGAACCCTCCGACAGCCAGATGCCCTGTGGACGTCGCCCAAAATATTTTTCAAAAACTTCAATGCCATGCTGCATATGCCAGCGGGCACGATTTTCGCCATCAGGGTAGCTGTCATATTCAGGCATGGGGGCGTCGGGTAGGGCGTCCTTCATGCTGTTAAAGTCAATCAGCAATGGCATGATCGGGTGAGCGTAAGGGGTCATTGCCAGTTCCACCTGATCGCGTTCAGCCAGTTTGCGATAGCGTTCAATCAGGCTCGAAAAAATGTCTTCAAACAGACCAATGAATTGCCTGCGGTCGTCTTCACTATAAAATGATTCCTTGTTGATCAACCCCTGAACAAACGATTGCTGTTTTACCGAGTAACCCAGCCAGGCAATATGGTACCAGACCAGAAGGTCGTGAAAGAATTGCTCGTTGAGGTAGCCAACCAGCGTTTTATTAATATGGGTTCTGTCGTCAACAGCTGTGACCATATCCAGTAATTTTCGGAACTGAGGATAAGGGTCAATCATCTGCGAGGGATTCGCTCGCAGGCAGGCGCGAATAATTTCGCATCTTTGCGACACTTCAGTGGGTATGGAGGTGCTGCCAGCCAGGTAAGCCAGCAAAGGGTCAGTAAAGGCTATGTCGTTTTCCAGCCATTGCCTGCATTGCAGAGCGTATTCGTCAATCTGTTCAAGTAATACCGGCGTGAAATTTACCACGCATTTCATTCCGGGATGCGACTCAAGGTGGCTGGCCATGTCGGTGTAATCTTTAAGCGCATGCAGATAAACCCAGGGCAGGTGAAACGCCCCGTCTATCGATTCACGGTACCAGGGCTGGTGCATGTGCCAGCATATGACGAGTTTTAGCTTTTCTGACATAACGTGCATTAATCTCTTTCAAAGTGCAGACGCTGGTTCATCTGTCCAGGTGTAACCAGAACAACACCTTCATCCGTCACCAGGAAGCGTTCACGGTCTTTTTCAATATCAACCCCAACTTCAAAATTGTCTGGAATGACAGTTCCCTTGTCAATAACACAATTCTTGATGGTGCAGTTTTTACCGATATGTATTTTGGGCAGGATGACGCTGTTCTTGATATAGGATCCTGTCTCTATGTGCGTATTAAAAAAGATCACTGAACGTTTTACCTTGGCGCCGGAAATAATACAGCCGCCCGCCACCAGTGAATCAATTGCCTGTCCCCTGCGGTCATTATCATCAAAGGCAAACTTGGCTGGCGGACTTTGTGTCTGGTATGTCCAGATAGGCCAGTCACGGTTATAAAGGTTAAGTTCCGGTTCGATATCACATAATTCGATATTGGCTTTCCAGTAGGAATAGAGTGTACCCACATCACGCCAGTAGGCAGGTTCTCCCTTGCCATTCAGATAGGGGTAGGCAAAAGCTTTGGCCGTTTCGATAGCCTTGGGGATAATGTTTTTGCCAAAGTCGTGATCGGAGGCTTCGTCTTCGGCGTCCTCAATCAGGACCTTGGTCAGGAAGGACATGGAAAAGATGTAGATGCCCATGGATGCCAGCGCAACATCTTCACGTCCGGGCATGGGGGCCGGATTCTGCGGTTTTTCGGTAAATTCTACGATCTTGAAATTGCTGTCGACAGACATCACGCCGAAGCCGGTAGCTTCTTCCAGGGGTACTTCGATGCAGCCAACAGTCAGGTCTGCATCGTTACTGACATGCTGCTGTAACATCTGCGAATAATCCATGGTGTAGATATGGTCACCACCCAGAATAATCACATACTCCGGTTCATGGCGATAAATGATATCCAGGTTCTGGTAGATGGCATCAGCTGTGCCCTGGTACCAGCTACGTTTCAAACGCTGCTGGGCCGGAATGATTTCGACAAATTCACCAATTTCGGCACGAAGAAAACCCCAGGCACGTTGCAGGTGGCGGATCAGTGAATGGGACTTGTACTGGGTCAGTACGCCGATACGGCGCAGTCCGGAATTGATACAGTTGGACAATGCAAAGTCAATAATGCGGTATTTACCACCGAAAGGAACAGCTGGCTTGGCACGCCACTTGGTCAGATTTTTAAGCCTGGAGCCTTCGCCGCCTGCAAGCACCAGGGCAAGTGTTCGCTGTGTCAGGGCATTGGCAGCTTGAGGTTCAACATAATATTTATAGAGTTTGTGCTGTGCTTTTGATGCTGACATGATACTTCCGAATGTATTTCAATAGTAATAAAACTCAAACTTACACGAGGTAGATTGCAGTTCATTGACTTAAAGCAATTTCTTTGCCTGAAAGACGCGATTATGCTTATTCAGGTAAAATCTGGTGCAAGACCGAATATGATAAATCAGATATTGCTGATTGTGCTCGTTATGGAGGCATTTGTCATTTAAAGCTGCTCCAGAACAGTGCAATTATCAGTGGTTTTTCTTGTAATAGCCCAGTAAAAAAGGTGGAACGCTGTTTGCTAGCAATATAATAATAATCCGGTAGAAATTATTAATAACAGGTAATCAAAAGAACATGTCATCAGAAAAAAAGCCAGCCTGGCAGGCATTACAGTCACATTTTGAAGAAATCAAAGATGAGCATATGCGTGATATGTTCGAGCAGGACACTAACCGTTTCGGGCATTTTTCGTTAACGCTTAACGACATCCTTTTTGATTACAGCAAGAACCGTATCAGCCCAAAAACCATGGACCTGTTACTGGACCTGGCCCGCGAATGTGATGTGCAAAGCTGGCGCGACCGCATGTTTGACGGCGAAGCCATCAACCATACCGAGCATCGTGCTGTATTGCATTCCGCCCTGCGCAACCGCAGTGGCAAACAGATGTTCGCCGATGGTGAGAATGTCATGCCGGAAATTCGCCATGAATTGGAGCGAATCACCCGGCTGGCTAACGATATACGCAACCGCACCTGGCGTGGTGCGACCAACCAGCCGATTACCGATGTGGTCAACCTTGGTATTGGTGGTTCCCATCTGGGTCCAATGATGGCGACTGAGGCGCTGCACCCCTACGCGATTCATGACCTGAAAATCCATTACGTCAATAATATTGATGAAAATCACATCAACAACACGCTGGAAACGCTGAATCCGGATACCACATTGTTCATTGTAGCTTCCAAAAGTTTTACAACCCAGGATACCATGATGAATGCCGAAACGGCGCGCTCCTGGTTGTTGCATAAAATCGGTGATTCCAAGCTGCTGGAACTGCACATGATTGCAGTGACTTCAAACGCCAGGGCAGCTGTTGAGTTTGGTATCAACGAAGACAATATCTTCAAGATGTGGGATTGGGTCGGTGGTCGCTATTCAATGTGGTCAGCTATTGGTTTGCCGATCGTCATCTCCATTGGACCGGAAAATTTTGAACTGTTGTTGCAGGGCGCTTTCGAGGCTGACCAGCATTTCAGGAATGCGCCGCTGGATGAAAATATTCCTGTCATCATGGCGCTGCTGGGTATCTGGTATAACAACTTTTTTAACGCCGAATCGATTGCCATTCTGCCTTATGACCAGAATATGCATCGCTTCCCGGCTTATCTGCAGCAGGCCGATATGGAAAGCAATGGTAAAGCTGTCGATCGTGACGGAAAGCATGTGAATTATTCGACGGGTCCGATTCTGTTTGGGGAAATCGGCATTGCCAGTCAACATGCTTTTTACCAGTTATTGCACCAGGGAACCAAACTGGTTCCTGCCGATATGCTGGCTCCGATCTCAAACTTTGCCTGTATTGCCAACCATCATCGTGCATTGATGTCGAACGTTTTTGCCCAGACAGAAGCCTTGATGAAAGGAAAAAACCAAGACGAGGTTATTGCCGAGCTGAAAGCTGAAGGCAAGGATGACAAGGAAATCGAGTTTTTGCTGCCCTATAAACTGTTTCCAGGCAACAAACCGACCAACACTTTCCTGTTTTACACGCTGGACCCCAAAACCCTGGGTTCATTAATTGCCCTATATGAACACAAGATATTTGTACAGGGCATTATCTGGAACCTTAATTCATTTGACCAATGGGGTGTGGAACTGGGCAAAAAGATGGCGACCGACATTCTGGATGAGTTGAACGAGGGAGCGCAGGTGAGTTCACATGACAGTTCAACCAACGGACTGATCAACTACTATCTGAAATTACGTACTTTAAATCCTAAAGCATAAAATTTCTCTCCACGCTGCCGTTATAATACAAAATATGGTAGTGAGGAGGTGCTTTTGAAACTATTTATTGGAAATATCCCGAGTAATGCCCTGCTGGTTGATATCCATGATTTTCTGGGCGGGCTTGAATTACGTGCGGACTTTCAGGCGCGTGAAGGCAGAAAAAGCAATAGTGAGTGTTATCACTATGTGGTAGCCGAACTATCTGAAAAAGGCGATATTGATAACCTGATCAGTCGCTATGATGGAATGGATTTCAAGGGTAGTCCCCTGGTTGTGAGGGAGTTCTTTGATCGTGGCCCCTGTTGCGAATGGGCAGGACAGGAAAAGCGTATTAATAATCAATAATTATCGGACGGCCCCCAGAGCAGCTTATCCAGATCCTCGGCTTTTTCCGGCGCAAGTGGGATCGCCTTCCTGTTTCTGATTTCTACGCCCTCTTTTTCAAGTAAACCTTTCTGTTTTTTATATGAAGGGCTGCCCATTTCGAAAGCCAGTGTTCCATCAGACCTGATTACCCGGTACCAGGGAAGAGGGGTGCAGCATCTGCTCATGGCTCTACTGACCATTCTTGCATGACGTGGAAAACCGGCGGCGCGCGCTACTTCTCCAT
>JABDQZ010000085.1 GCA_013041975.1 Gammaproteobacteria bacterium | reverse complement strand
GTATTGGCGGCATGCAGCTGTACCGTGCTGAAACACCGGGCCCGGTTAAAGATTCAAAACTGACACCGCGTATTGCTGAAACTGCCAAGGCACTCTGGTATATCTATCTGAGCCTGACAGTGGCCTGCGCCCTTGCTTACTGGGCAGCCGGTATGGAAATGTTTGATGCCATTGGCCATGCTTTTTCTACAGTTTCAATTGGCGGTTTTTCAACTCATGATGCCAGTATCGGGTATTACGACAGTACATTGATAGAAATGATTGCGGTCGTCTTCATGCTGATTTCGGGTGTGAATTTTGCGCTGCATTTTGTTGCCTGGCGCAGCCGCTCGATAATAGGCTATTTGAAAGATTCGGAATTCAGGTTTTATATTTCACTGTTAATGACGGTGACCATTATCGTGACGGTTTACCTGTTTTCTTCCCATACTTACGAAAGCTGGCAGGTTGCTTTTACCAATGCGTTGTTTCAGTCGATATCCATTGGCACGACAACCGGATTTACGACCGCAGAGTTTTATAACTGGCCGGGGTTTGTTGCCATCCTGTTGCTGTTTACCAGTTTTGTCGGTGGCTGTGCAGGTTCCACGGGCGGCGGCATCAAGGTGATACGGTTTCTGTTGCTGATCAAGCAGGGTATGAGGGAGATTCTGCGCCTGATTCATCCGGCTGCACAGATACCGATCCGCATTGGCGGACAGACTGTTCCTTACCGGGTAGTTGATGCGATCTGGGGCTTTTTTGCCTTGTATGTTGCCAGCTTCATCATGATGTATCTGGCACTGGCGATGACAGGCCTGGATTTAATGACCGCTTATTCTGCGGTGGCGGCCGCCATTAACAATCTTGGGCCCGGGCTAGGGGATGTCGGGGCGCATTATGCCAACATCAATGACACAGCGAAGTGGATATTGTGTTTTGCGATGATTCTTGGGCGTCTTGAGATTTTTACCTTGCTGGTGATTTTATCACCTGCATTCTGGTCGAAGTGACTTGACCTATCATATCATTCCAGCATTTCTTTGAGTTGCTGGCGCGCCCTGAACAACCTGGTTCCTGCACCCCCTACACTGATGCCAAGGTAATTAGCAATCTCTTTCTGACTGTAACCAAATTCAACCTGCAACAACAGTGGCTCACGGTATTCGACAGGCAAGCGCTTCAGGGCTTCACGTAAAGCATGTGCTTCGGTTGAAGTGTCGTAGTGTGTCTTGTTCTCAGGTATCTCTTCTGACGGAAAATCGGAATAATCGAACTGCTTGCGTTCAAATCGACGTGCATTTTCACGACGCACAATGGTAAACAGCCAGCCTTTGACAGCCTTGGCATCGTTAAGTTTATCAATTGATTTCCAGGCACGTAAAAAAGTTTCCTGGGCCAGGTCTTCTGCAACGGGTTTATTGCCACACAGCCAGTAAGCATAGCGGAATACGTCATCGGCATATTGAGTGACGAGAGACTGGAATAACTGGTCCCTGGTAGGCTTTGTGGTGTTGTGTTTTACGATAAAACGATCAAACGCTACAGTAGTCATGTGGTTTTTCCTGAATTAATGTCATTATTGATAGAGCAGCTACCGTGCCAACAATTAACTCATTGAAATAAATAGAAAATAAAAAATAACTGCAGGGCTTTGTAACAAAATGTTGCAACGTTTTGTTACAGCGGTGAAGGCTAATGTAACGGGATATTACAGGTGGTCAGGTAATGGAAAGGCTGTATTTTTCGATTTTTCTATCCAGTGCCGGGCGGGAAATACCAAGAATCCTGCAGCTATTGGTTTTGTGACCACCGGTATGGGTGAGGACTTTCTGAATATGTTGTGCTTCCAGTTCATCAAGCGTGACAAAATGTTGATCGGACGATGCTTCAGCAAGTAACTCGTCAGGCATATCGGCCTGCGTGGCCAACAGGTCGGGTGTCAGTGTCTGGCTGCGACAATGCAGCAGCGCATGCATCAAGGTGTTTCCCAGTTCGCGAACATTTCCTGGCCACTCCTGTTGTTGCAACTGTTCCATAAATTCGGCGCTTATCTGGGGTGCGGGTTTGCCCAGCTCATTAGCGGACTTTTCAAGCAGTGCCTGGGCGAGAAGCGGAATATCTTCCTTGCGCTTACGTAAAGGTGGAATCTGGATATTGATGACATTCAGTCGATAAATCAGGTCTTCACGAAACTGATTGTTGCGAGCCATCTGGTAAAGGTCGCGATTGGTGGCTGCAATAACACGAACGTTGATGTTAATGCTTTTGGTGGATCCGACTGGCTCGACAGTCTGCTCCTGTAACGTTCTAAGGAGTTTGGCCTGCAAAGGCAGGGCAAGTTCACCAATCTCATCAAGAAACAGCGTGCCGTTTTCGGCCAGTTCGAACTTGCCCGGTTTTCTTCCGGTGGCGCCGGTAAATGCCCCCTTTTCATGTCCGAAAAGTTCGCTTTCGAGGAGAGTGTCGACGATAGCGGCACAGTTAATGGCAATAAAGGGCTGATCAGAACGACGGCTGTGTTGATGTATCAGCTTCGCAATCAGTTCCTTGCCGGTACCGGATTCGCCTGTAATAAGAATGCTGGCTGAACTTTGCGCACTTAACGCAATTTCCTTGCTGACCGCCAGCATTGTGCTGCTTTTGCCTACCAGGTCCTTGGATAAATTCAGCTTGGTAAGTGCATCGTCAGTCCTTTCCGTTCCATTGGCTATATTGCTTTCATAGGTACGCAGGGCTTTGTCGACAGCAGTTTGTAAATCGATGGTTTTTACCGGCTTGTGAATAAAGTCGGCGGCACCGTTTTTTATGGCGGTGATGGCCAGCTCCAGGTCGTGATGTCCCGTCATCATGATGACGGGGCGTTCAGCGTTCTGCTCTATCAACTCACTGAGCAGATCTATACCGTTACCATCAGGCAATTGCTGGTCAAGAAGAATCAGATCATAAAACGAATGGGCGATCGCATCGCGAGCCTGTTCACAGGAAGGAACGTGCTGGGTACGAAAGCCTTCCTCTTCAAAATGTAGTGAAAGCATCTGTCCCAGATTGACATCGTCTTCAATGATCAGGATCTTTCTCATCGGCTCAATCGCTGTCCTTTGCCAGATGCTTGAGCGCAAAGAGAAACAGGCAAAGCCAGCCAAACATGAACAGCACACCGCCAAACGGTGTGATAGCGCCTAACCAACGTATGCCTGTCAATGTCAGCAGGTAAAGACTACCACTGAAAAGCACGATACCAGCAGTAAAACTCCAACCGGCCAGCTTCACCAGTCGTTTGCTGGCGGGTAACAGGCTGGTAAACAGCAAGGCAAGACTGTGAGTAACCTGATATTCCACACCAGTCAGGAAAGTTTGCAGGTATTTTTCAGAGAGAATGTGTTTGAGTCCGTGTCCGCCCCAGGCGCCAAGGGCAACGGCCAGAAGTCCACTTGCCGCGGCAATTAGTAGAAGCTGACGATTAGGTGCAAATGTCATTTTATTCGGATCAGATGATTCCAATGCTTAGCTTGAGTTTTATTCGACCAGGAATTCCACTTAGGAATAGCTTAACAGTAATCTGGATAAATGTTGGACTATTTAAGCGATTCTGTAGAACAATATTCATCATGAAAAAATATTTGATCTGCTCGCGCTGCCCTTTACCTTATATTCTGTTGGCTGCTTTGAAGGTGGTTGTGCTGACACTCGTGATGATGCTACCAACCACGTCGGCATTCGCGGACCAAATCGCTAACACGGATAACAGGCGTGCCTTGTTGATTGGAATCAGCCAGGAAAACGAGCTAATTGGTTTGCCATACATTCCAGGGATTGACCGTGACCTGGCAAGAATGAAGCAATGGCTGGAAAGTCAGGATTACCAGGTCACCACACTGATGAATCCCAGCAGGCGGCTGGCTCTGCAGAAGCTGGAAGAACTGGCGGTGATCTCAGGGGTTGATGAATTCGTGTTTTATTATTCCGGACATAGCGCAGATAATGGAGATAAAGGTTATCTTGTGCCGGTGCTATCCAGACAGGCAAGCCATGCCGCCAAACAAGCAGCTGGCAACGGGCAAAGCCCATTTGAAGAAAAACAGTTAACTGATGAATTGATCAGTTCCGATGTTTTGCACAATTTTCTCAGGCTGAGTCTGGCAAGTAAACAGGTTGTCATGATTGATGGAAATACCCGCCGGGTATGCAAGCCACAATTATTTGCAGAAAATATTCAGTCGCTACATTTTTTCTGTGCCGGTCCCGGCGCTGTGGCCAAACCCGATGGTGGCGTGTTCACCAGTATGATACTGGAAGGGCTTAAAGGCCAAGGTGATAAAGGGGATGATGGCAGAGTGGATGCATTGGAACTTGAAACGTGGCTTAAGCTCAGTATCCCAGAAGCGCTCGGTAAAAAAAGTACCTTGATGCGAAATCCGGCTTTTTTTCATTTTGGAGAAAATCAGGCACTGTCTGATTTAAAGCGCCATTCCACTGAATAATTATAAGCATCGGCCCTTGATTTTCGAAGCACACAGGTGCAGTCTAA
>JABDQZ010000049.1 GCA_013041975.1 Gammaproteobacteria bacterium | reverse complement strand
CCTTTAGCCCTTCCGGATAACCATTGCCATCCCAATGTTCATGATGCTGGCCGGCGATGATGGCAGCGGCCTTGAGGATTTCGCGATCTGACTGGTTTAGCAGTTCATAACCCATTCGGGCATGGGTTTTCATCACTTCCCATTCATCATCATTCAGTTTTCCTGGCTTGTGAAGAATGCTGTCCGGGATGCCGATTTTTCCAAAATCATGCAGTGGAGAGGCGATTTCCAGGATGTCAGCATCACGTTCTGACAGGCCATTTCCCATTCCAATCAGGCGGCAATATTCGGCAACTCTGCGCACATGCTGGCCTGTTTCCTTGGAACGGGTTTCGATGGAATCACCCAGCATATAGAGCATGTCCCGGTGAGAACCTTCAATCTCTGTTTGCAGCATGACATTTTCATAGGCAACGGACACATTACGTAAAAACAGTTCCAGAATCCCCAGGTCTTTTTGGTTCAGAGAGTGGCGACTGTTGATATAGATAATGTCTTCATGACCCGGGTGTGGCTCAAAATAACCGATAAACTCGGTGTCACTAAGAATGGATTTCTTGCTTTTTTGAGCCTGTTTGAGCAGTTCGCAAACCCGGTTTTCCATTACGTCTAGCGGTTGCTTGCCAATGGTGCCGGCATAGCGCCCCGTTGCTGCGATAACTTTGGCATTACCTTTATTATTCTCAAAGGCTACGCATTCGCAACCGACATAGAAGGCGTCGTCTCCCAGATACAGTAAGGCCATCAGTTGTTTAAGAACACCCTGTATAAATTCAGAAATGCTGTGCTGGGAAAACAGGTGCGCAGAGGCATTGACGATATGTTCGAGGCCGCGCTGGTTCATATCCAGAGCCACCAGGTCCCGATAAGAGCGCAGGCTGGTGTAGATCGTGCTGTCGAGCTTCTGGGCTGTCAGTTCAGTTTTTTCCTTGTAGTCGTTGATGTCGTAAGTGCGTATCACTTTACGCTCAGGAGCCTGTCCAGGCTGTCCGGTTCTTAGTATGAGGCGGATCAGCTTGTTTTTTAAATCTTTACGGATGTAATGGACCAGGTTAAGACCTGCATCTTCGTCTTCCATAACGACATCGACCAGGGCAACGGCGATGTCGTTTTCAGTGGCAAGAATTTCTCTGGCCTCTTTGGCTGAATGGGCGTGAAGAAAAGTCAGCCCGGTGCCTTCGAATTCAAATTTAGTCAGACTCGCTCGGGTGACTTCATGAATGTCAGGCTCGTCATCAATGATGAGAATTTTCCAGGGGGATACTGTAAAACCTTTCTTATCTGTATCATCGTCTTCAGGAGCGAAAACCAGATCAGCTTCTTCTTCGGCATAGAGATGTTGGTTCATGGTCAGTGTTAGTTTGGTGTGGGCCTGTTCGCTAATTTCTTCTTAAATCTGCTGTCACATGTCATCCTAAACGCGTGATCTGATTACTAAGTATAGTTAAGAAATTTCAGTAAGGAAAAAAGTCTCAATAATTACAAGGATATAAACATTCATCCAGGGGGGATTAACTGGCGGGTTGCTGGCGACAGAATATGATTTTTACTGTCCGGTCTTTGTTATACTTGGTTACCGGTAGCTTTTCCCTGGAGCTATCGCCAGGTAGCAGCCCCGTTGCATAACGATAGGGAGCCTTGTCGAGAAGCGCGCCTTGTTCATCGTATTTCCAGATGGGGACACCTTTATAGGTATCGGCGGATCGGTTGGTTACCACACAGGTGAACAACTGGCCCTTCCATTGGCAGTCAGTGATGTCTATTGGTTCGCCACAGGTTTCGACAATAATTTCTCTTTGTCCGACACCGCATGCGGATAGTAACGCCAGGATAATCGCTACGAAGGAAAACTTAGGCTTCATTGTCGGTACTCGTCAGTAGTGATTGCAGTACAGGCCAGATATTATCAAGTATAACCGGTTGAGCTTCTGCTGCCGGGTGGATACCATCAGCCTGCATCAGATCACGGGTCTCAGCTACACCCTTGAGAAAAAAGGGGACGAAAGCGATTTGCTGTTGGTTGGCGACATCGGCAAAAATTTGTCTGAACTTTTCGCGAAAGGAACGGCCATAGTTAGCAGGTAACTGAATGCCCAGCAACAACACTTTTGCGTTGCCCGCATGTGCCAGTTCAACCATGTGATTGAGGTTGTTGCGTGTCAGGCTGATATCAAAACCGCGCAAACCGTCGTTGGCCCCAAGTTCCAGAATGAAAATATCGGGTTTTTCCCGTTGCAGGGCTTTAGGTAAACGGGCGAGGCCACCTTGCGTGGTATCACCTGTTATGCTGGCGTTAATTACGCGATAATTCAGGTTTTGTTGTTGCAGCCTCAGGCGCAGCAGATTAACCCAGCCTTCTTCAGGTTTGAGTCCATAACCGGCACTGAGGCTGTCGCCCATCACCAGGATGGTAGAGGTTTTTTCAGCTGCAAAAACAGGGTGGATTAAAACAAGAGTCAGAAACAGGATGAATGAAGTAAACAGTTTTCTCATAAGCGCAGATTCACTCAGTAAACAGGTGGTATCACCTGATGGGTCCATGCTTGATATCCTTATGGGTATTGATCTCCATGTCAACTCGGGAGAGGCAGTGGCTTTACTGGGTGCATCAGGATCAGGCAAATCTACTTTGCTGGGGTTGCTAGCTGGTCTGGACGATCCGACTTCGGGTTCAGCTTTTTTGTTAAAACAAAACCTGTCTGAAATATCGGAAGAGCAGCGTTCACGCTTGCGACTGGGCAGAGTCGGTTTTGTGTTTCAGTCTTTTCAACTGATTCCCGGCATGACGGCTCTGGAAAATGTCATCCTGCCTTTGCAACTGGCAGGCGTAGACAAGGCGGCTGAGCAGGCCAGACAACTGTTGAAAGATGTTGGACTTGGAAAACGTATGACGCACTTGCCTCGGCAGCTATCTGGCGGAGAACAGCAACGGGTGGCGATTGCCCGGGCTTTTGCCGGAGAACCGGAAGTACTTTTTGCTGATGAACCTACCGGCAATCTCGATGCCGAAACCGGCGAACAAATCATAAAATTATTATTTGATTTACGTGACCGTTGCAATACCGCTTTGCTGATGGTCACGCATGATGACCAGCTGGCTAAACGCTGCGACCGTGTTTATCACCTGCAGGGCGGGAGACTGGCAGAAATTGAGCAGGAACCGAGCTGATTATGGCTTTTATTAGCAGGCTGAGACAAAACCGCGCGTTGTTATTGCTCATGGTGGCATTGATTGTCGCTATCACTGCCATGACCTCTGTCGATTTCTTTGTTGATCGTGTTGACCGGCAGTTAACAAGGCAGGGAACGGCATTGATGGCAGCTGACCTGGTCGTGCAGAGCGGAGCTGAATTTGATCAGTCATGGTCTGACAAGGCTGTTGAGCTT